>JADYYY010000019.1:300000-408924 GCA_020853395.1 Acidobacteriota bacterium | reverse complement strand
CCAACGTCGCGTTCCAGCGCGACCTGGGCTTCAACACGGTCGCCGAGGTCGCGTACGTGACCAACATCGGGCGGAAGTTCTGGCGCAACCGCACCACGAACAACATCCCGATCAACGCCTACGCGAACCCGGCGAACCTGTTCAACAACGAGCCGGTCACGGCCAACCTCATCCGCCGCGACTACCGCGGCATCGGTCAGATCAGCTACCTCACGACCGACGAGGACGTGCTGAACTACAACGCGGTGCAGACGAGCGTGCAGCGGCGTCTGACGCACGGCCTGCAGATGGGCATGGCCTACACGTTGTCGTACAACCGCGGCGTCCAGGGCTGGGACTTCATCACGGAAGAGCTCGGCGGCAAGCAGGGGCTCCGTGACTTCTACTACGGTCCGCCGGGAGGCAACCCGACGGGCGTCGACACCGGCGTGCAGGATCGCCGGCACTCGCTGGTCGTCAACTACAGCTACCAGGTGCCGAACCCGCTGTCGAACGTGCCGGTCGCCAAGTACATCCTCAAGGACTGGGAGGCCTCGGGCGTCGTCCAGTACCTGAGCGGTGCAGCGCTGAACCCGTCGTGCGGCACGAACCAGTCGGGCGTGGCGAACACCGACCCGACCCTCTCGGGCGGTCCGACGGGCCGCTGCGAGCTCGTCGTCGGCGAAGATGCGTTCAACGTGCCGGCGTGGACGGGCGATCCCGCGACGCACGACGCGTTCCGGCCGCACTTCAACCTGGCCGCGTTCCGGCGTCCGCTGCCGAGCAACGGCCAGGGCAACCTCGGCAACGTGGCGCAGGGCTACCTGCGTCACCCCGGCTGGCAGAACTGGGACTTCACCCTCGCGCGTCGCATCCCGGTGCAAGTCGGCCGCGGTGGCAGCGTGCGCGTTCAGGCCCAGTTCTACAACATGTGGAACCAGGTCCAGTTCCAGCGCATGGCCGCGTCCTACACGTTCAGCACCACCGGGAACACCAGCACCACCACCGGCCAGTACGACCAGTCGACCAACCCGTTCAACTTCGGGTTGACCGTCCGGTTCGACTACTAGACCGGCTGACGCTCCGGCCGCCTCGGCGGCCGTTGGACACGGACGCCCCGATCACCGACAGGTGGTCGGGGCGTTTTCATTTGGCTATTCGGGCAGCTCCCGCCCCTTCGTTTCGGGCGCCCAGATGAGCGCCACGACGCCGACGAGGTACACGCACGACATCATGATCGCGGCCGTCCGAAACGACATCACCGTGGCCAGGTAGCCGAAGAGCATCGGCGCCGGCGCCGCCAGATAGCGCACCGTGTTGTAGCAGAAGCCGACGCCCGTGCCTCGCAGCCTCGTCGGAAACAGCTCCGGGAAGTAGATCGAGTAGCCCGCGAAGACACCCAACTGGGCGAAGCCCATCACCGGCAGCATCCAGTACGCATCCGACGCGCTCTCGAGCGAGCCGAACACGAACATCGTCACGAACATGCTGAGCAGGAGCGCGAACAGGAACGCGAGGCGGCGGCTCACCCACGACGCGATCAGCGTGAACACGAGCATGCCGACGAATGCGCCCATGTCCTGGAAGGCCGTCGCCCACCCGCGCACGCGATCGACGACCGGCTGCGGCTCGCCCTGGAGCGCGGTCGAGATCAACTCGGGCGAGAAGAAGCCGATGCCCCACAAGCCGATCATCCCGGAGACGCCGAGGAAGACCCCGACGAGCGTGTTGCGCCGCCAGCGCGGGTCCCGAAACAGCTCGGCCGGCGAGCCGACGGCGTGGCGCGCGCCGGCAGAGGCCCTGGCGGCCAGCCACGACTCAGGCTCGCGCAGCGCGAAGACGATCGGCACGACGAGCAGCGCAGGCAGCAGCCCGACGAAGAAGAGGATGCGCCAGCCCGACCAGTCGCCGGCGTAGGCCGCGGCGCCGGGCGGCACCTGCAGGCTGACGAGCGATCCGATGATGTTGCCGAGCGCCGACAGCGCCTGCAGCAGCCCGAGCGCGACCGCGCGAAATGCGCCCGGCACGCTCTCGGCCACGAGCGTCGTCGCCGCGCCGAACATCCCGCCGACGCCGAGGCCGGCGAGGAATCGATAGACCGTGAAGTCGAGCCATCCAGTCGCGATGCCCGACAGGCCCGTGAACCCGGAATACACGAGCAGCGTCGCGACCATCGTCTTCACGCGGCCGAGCTTGTCGCTCATCATCCCGAACAGGAGCCCGCCGGTGGCCCAGCCGAGAATCATCGACGTCGTCGCATAGCCGCTGTACGTCTTGAGCGACGCGAGCGCGGCCGGATCCGCCGCGAGCAGCTCGCGCAGCGCGGACTCCCGGGCCAGCACGAAGATCCGCTGGTCCATGCAGTCGAACAGCCATCCGCAGGACGCGATCGTGACGACGAGCCAGTGGTACGGCGTGACGCCGTCGAGCACGCCGGCGCGTGGCTGCGCAAGTGGCGCCGAAGCCTGTGGGAGTGACATGGTCCTCCGTCGCGGTGATGGCCGCGGCTGCTGCCGCGCGGCGCGGCAGCCCGGAATCTAGCCGGCGCGGCCGACCAGCGCGGCCAGCCGTTCGCCGCAGATCACGCTCGCTTCGAACTTGTCGCCGCGCGGGCCGCGCCAGTGCGTCTCGAGGCTGATCCACCCGGCATATCCGTCGCGGACCAGCGCGGCGATCTGCCCGCGCCAGTCGACGCCCATCTCGCCGATCGGCCCCCACTCCGGCGTGAACGCCTGCACCGGCACGCGGCAGTCCTTGGCGTGGACGTGCACGATGCGCCCGGCCGGCAGGGCGCCGTAGCCGTCGGGATACGGCGTTTCTCCCAGCAGCGTCGCATTGGCCGGATCCCACACGACGCCGAGCGCGGGATGGCCGACGACGTCGAGCACGCGCGCCGTCTCGGCGCCGGTTCCGACGTTGCACGCCGCCTCGTTCTCGAGCCCGATGATCAGCCCGCGCCGCGCCGCCCGCTCCGCCAGCTCGGCGAGCGCCTCGCCCACGCGATCCATCGTCTCCTCCGGCTCCACCGTCCGCCAGTACGAGAACACCCTGATGACGCGCGCGCCCATGCGTTCGGCGATGTCGAGCGCCCGCTCGGACAGGCGGGGCTGATCGTCGTACGTGTAGGGCGCCCCGAACACGTCCTGCTGCAGCCGTGCATCGACGGGCGGCGCGTCGGGCAGCACGCACTTCAGCAGCGGCGAGGCGATGCCGACGATCGACAGGCCTCGGGCAGCGATCCGGCGACGGACGTCGTCCACCTCCGCGGGGCCGAGCTCCAGGATGTTGCGGCCGTCGATCACGCGCAGCTCCGCGCCGGTCATGCCGACCGACGCCATGCCGTCGAGCGCGCGATCGAGATCGGGCGAGAACTCGTCCGTGATGGCGGCGAGAGCGATCATGGCAAGGCGCGCATTGTATCCGACGCGCGTGCGCGAGCGGCGCCGCCTGGCGCGACGCGGCCGGCGGCGGCTATCATCTGCCGATGTCCGGCGACAGGTGGAGGCCCAGTGGCAGACGATAGGTTCTCGCTCGCCGGCCGCGTGGCGATCGTCACCGGCGGCTACGGCGTGCTCGGCGGCGTGCTCGCCGCGAGCCTCGCCGGCGCCGGCGTCCGCGTGGCCGTCGTCGGCCGCCGGCGCGATGCGCTCGATGACAAGATCCAGGCGCTTCGTGAGGCGGGCGGCGACGTGCTGCCGATCGTCGCCGACGTGGTGGACGAGGGCCAGATGGCCGCAGGCCGCGACGAAGTGCTGCGCGCCTGGGGGCGGATCGACATCCTGATCAACGGCGCCGGCGGCAACGTGCCGGCCGCGCGCAACGACGGCCGCCCGATCTTCGACGTCCCGCTCGCGGCCTTCGACGACGTGCTGCGCCTCAACCTCCACGGCACGATCGTGCCGTCGCTCGTCGTCGGCCAGGCGATGGCCGAGCGGCGCGCCGGCGTGATCGTCAACCTCTCGTCGATGGCCGCCGATCGCGCGATCACGGGCGCGATGGGCTATGGCGTGGCGAAGGGCGCGATCGACACGTTCACCCGATGGCTGGCCATGGACCTCGCGCGCCGGTACGGGGCGGGCCTGCGGGTCAACGCCGTCGCGCCGGGATTCTTCCTCGGCAACCAGAACCGCCGGCTGCTCGTGAACGAGGACGGCGCCTACACCGATCGCGGCCGCACGATCGTCGACCTCACGCCGATGGGCCGCTTCGGACGGGCCGACGAGCTGGTCGGCCCGGTGCACTGGCTGTGCAGCGACGCCGCGTCGTTCGTCACCGGCGCGGTCATCCCGGTGGACGGCGGCTTCAGCGCCTTCAGCGGGGTGTGATGCACCCCGATCGCTTCTTCGACCCGGAACCCGGCGTCCGGGCCGTCGCACGCGCGCTCTACGAGGAAACGCGCGCGCTGCCGCTCATCTGCCCCCACGGGCACGTCGATCCGGCCATCCTCGCCGACGACCGGCCGTTTCCCGAGCCGACGTCGCTCGTCATCCTGCCCGACCATTACATCCTGCGCATGCTCTACTCGCAGGGCATCGCGCTCGACGCGCTCGGCGTCGCGCGCCGGGACGGCAGCGTCGAGGCCGTCGATCCTCGCGCCACGTGGGCCACGCTGGGCGCGGCGTATCACCTCTTCCGCGGCACGCCGACCGCCGCGTGGCTCGACTACCAGATCGCCGAGGTCTTCGGCGTCGATCGCCCGCTCGGGCCCGACACGGCGCTGTACGTCTACGACGCCATCGCCGAGCGGCTCCGGTCGCCCGCGTTCAGGCCGCGCCGGCTCTTCGAGCGGTTCAACGTGGAGGTGCTGGCCACGACCGACGCGGCCGCAGACACGCTCGATCACCATCGGCGCATCCGCGAGTCGGGCTGGCCGGGACGCGTCATCCCGACCTACCGTCCGGACGCGCTGTTGAAGATCGCCTCGCCTGGCTGGCCGCACGAGCTCGAGCGGCTGGCTCGCGTCTCGGGCCGCCGGATCGTGGACTACGCCGGCTTCGTCGATGCGCTCGTCGATCGCCGCCGCGCCTTTCGATCGCTCGGTGCGACCGCCACCGACCACGCCGTCGAGGCGCCCCGAACCGGCTGGCTCGAACGCGACGACGCCGACCGGCTCTTCCGGTGCGCGTGCGACGGCCGGGCGGCGCTCGACGACGAGCGCCGGTTCGAGGCGCACATGCTGATGGAGATGGCGCGCGCGTCGGTCGATGACGGGCTCGTGATGCAATTGCATCCGGGCTCGCTCCGCAACCACGACGCGGCGCTGTTCGAGCGGTTCGGCGCCGACCGCGGCGGCGACATCCCGATCGCGACCGAGTTCACGCGGAATCTGATGCCACTGCTGAATGCGTTCGGCAACGATCCGCGATTCCGTCTGATCCTCTTCACCCTCGACGAGGCCACGTACTCGCGCGAGCTCGCGCCGCTCGCGGGCCACTACCCGGCCGTCCGGCTCGGCCCGCCGTGGTGGTTCCACGACAGCATCGAGGGCATGATCCGCTTCCGGCGCCAGACGACCGAGACCGCGGGGATCTACAACACGGCCGGCTTCAACGACGACACGAGGTCGTTCTGCTCCATCCCGGCACGCCACGATCTGGCACGGCGCGTCGACGCCAACTGGCTGGCCGGCCTCGTCGCCAGGCACGTCGTGAGCCAGGACGACGCTCGCGAGATGGCGCGCGCGCTGGCCTACGATCTCGCGAAGGATGCCTACCGCCTGAAGGACTGCTAATGTATGAGCCCGTGGTGTCCGACATCCTCACGCGGATTCGACGAACCCGCCTCGTGCCGATCATCACGATCGACGATCCGTCCAAGGCCGTGCCGCTCGTCGACGCGCTCGCCAGCGGCGGACTGCCCTGTGCGGAGGTGACGTTTCGCACGGCGTCGGCGGCCGAATCGCTCCGGCGCATCACCGGCGAACGGCCAGACCTGCTCGTGGGCGCCGGCACGGTCCTGAGCCCGGAACAGGCGGCGCTCGCGCAGTCGTGCGGCGCCCGCTTCGTGCTGTCCCCGGGCCTGAACCGACGCGTCGTGCGCTGGTGCCAGGATCACGGCCTGCCGATCTTCCCCGGCGTCTGCACGCCGACCGACATCGAGATGGCGCTCGAACAGGGGCTCGAGGTCGTGAAGGTGTTCCCGATCGAGCCGATCGGCGGGCTTCCCTATCTCAAGGCCATCGCCGCGCCTTTTCCCACGCTCGAGTACCTGCCGACCGGCGGCATCAGCGCGGCGAACCTGGCGGCGTACCTCTCGTTCGACAAGGTCGTGGCTTGCGGCGGATCGTGGATGACGCCGGCGGCGTGGATCGCCGCGGGCGCGTTCGATCGAGTGCGCGACGCCGCGCGCGATGCCGTGGCGGCTGCCCGGCCGGCGGCGGCAGGACGCTGACGCGATGGCCGCGCTGGTCGTGACCTTCGGCGAGATCATGCTGCGCCTGAAACCGCCGGCGCACGAGCGGCTGCTCCAGTCGCCGGCCTTCGAGGCGACGTTCGGCGGCGCCGAGAGCAACGTCGCCGTCGCGCTCGCGCAGCTCGGCACGGCGGCCGCGTTCGTCACCGTGCTGCCCGCCAACCCGATCGGCGACGCCGCGATTCGCGAGCTGCGCCGCGCGGGCGTCGACACGAGCCGCATCCGGCGCGCGGGCGACCGCGTCGGCATCTACTACCTCGAGGCCGGCGCGGCCCAGCGGCCGAGCCGCGTCGTCTACGATCGCGCCGGCTCGTCGATCGCCGTCGCGACGCCGAATCTCTTCGACTGGGACGCCGTGTTCGCCGGCGCCGACTGGTTCCACGTCTCCGGCATCACGCCGGCGATCAGCGCCTCGGCGGCCGGCCTGGCGCTCGAGGCCGTCCGTCAGGCGCGCTCGCGCCAGATCACCGTCTCGTGCGACTACAACTACCGGGCGAACCTCTGGAAGTACGGCAAGGACGCCCCGACGGTGATGCGCGAGATCGTGAAGCTGGTGCAGGTCGGCATCGCGAACGAGGAAGACTGCCAGCAGTCGCTCGGCATCGCGTCGACCGCCGATGCACGCTCGGGCCACCTCGACGCCGAGGCCTACCGCGCGCTGGCGGAGCGCGTGCTCGACGCGTTCCCGAACCTGGAGAAGCAGGTCATCACGCTCAGGGAGAGCCGCAGCGCCGATCACAACGTGTGGGGCGCCTGCCTGCACAACCGCCGCGAGTTCCTGCTCAGCCTCAAGTACGACATCACGCACATCGTCGACCGCGTCGGCAGCGGGGATGCCTTCGCGGCGGGACTGATCTACGGACTGCGGTCGCTCGCAAGCGACCGCGACGCCCTCGAGTTCGGCGCAGCCGCCGGGTGCCTGAAGCATTCGGTGCCGGGCGACTTCTGCCTGATCGGCCTCGGGGACGTGCAACGCCTGCTGCAGGGCGACGGCTCGGGCCGCGTCCAGCGCTGATTCACCCTTCACCGCGGAGTCACCATGGATTATCAGTTGAACGGCAAGCTCGCCTTCGTCGCGGCCGGCGCACACGGCATCGGCGAATCGATCGCGGATCTGCTCACCCACGAAGGCGCCGTCGTCATCGTCGCCGATACGGACGGCGACACGCTGAAAGAGAAGGCCGGCAAGTGGCACGGCGTCGTCGCGAGCGATCTCGCGACCGGTCCCGGCGTCGACCGGGCCGTGGCGCACGTGCTGGACACGTTCGGCCGCGTACCCGACATCCTGATCAACAACCTCGGGGTCGGCAACCCGTACAACCTGGAGGAGCAGACGGACGAGGGTTGGGCGGCGTCCATCCAGGTGAACCTGATGGGCACCGTGCGCATCTGCCGCGCGCTCGTCCCGAAGATGGCGGCCCGCGGCTCCGGTGCGGTGGTCAACACCGGATCGGATCTCGCCAAGCAGCCCGAGCCGGCGTTCCTCGACTACGGCGCCTGCAAGAGCGCGCTGCTCTACCTGACGAAGGCGATGGCCAAGCAGTACGCGCCAAAGGTCCGCGTCAACACCGTCCTCCCCGGGCCCATCTGGTCGCGGATGTGGACGCGTCCCGGCGGCATCCTCGAGCAAATCGTCGATCAGTACAAGCTGCCGCCCGACGATGCGGTGAAGCGGTTTCTCGAGGAGCGCCAGATGCCGATGGGCATCGGCCAGCCGGAGGACGTCGCCCACGCGGTCGTGTTCCTCGCGTCCCCGCGCGCGAAGTTCATCACGGGCGCGAGCCTCGACATCGGGGGCACGATCAGAGGGCTGATCTAGGTCGGGCGCCGTTCGGCGAGCCTACTTCTTCATCTTGATCTCGTCGGACCGGAACGTCGTCACCTGGGCGAACATCAGGCCGTCCTTCGTGACGTACGCGTCCGCGCCGAGATAGGGCTCGAGCAGGAAGTCGGCGGTCGCGCGCCACTGCACGTTGATGGTGTCGCCGACGGTGAACGCGTGCTCGGTGACGAACTTCAGCCCGCACAGGCCGCCCTCGCGCGCGGGCTTCACGAAGTTGCGGAAGAGATCGCCCACCGCCTCCCGGCCCTTGACGACCTGGCCGCCGGGCAGGAAGAACTCGACGGTCGGCGGGTACTGCGCCATCAACCGGTTCCAGTCGCACTTGTTGATGGCGTCGAGGTGCTCGTCCACGACGGCCTGCGCGCCCGGCTGCCGCTTGATTGGCGGCAGATCCGACGCCTTGGTCTGGGCCGAGACGGCAACGGCGCCGCCGAGCAGCATGAAGCTGACGATGTGCTTGATCATCACGTCCTCGCTGTTTCCGGAGGGCACTCGACGCCCTCGCGCAACCTGTCGATCTCAGGGCTGAACGCCTCGCGACGCCGCAGACGGCGCGCGCGCCCGTTTCGTCCTCGGAGTCCGAGCGCCGGCGCATCGTGCCTCGCGTGCGTGCACCGGACCCGCGCACGCCGGCGTGTCATGACGGCCGCCGGACGTGCTGCATGCTGCCGGCCTCGTCGCGGCTGCCGGACACGTCGCTTCGCCACTCCGCCGTGCGCATCGACGGCAACCGCGGGTTCCGCTCCAGGCCGAACTTGTGTTGGTGCCAGTACGGATACGGCTCCGGCAGCGCGCTCACGCCGTCGAGCTGCTGCATTTCGTCCGTGGTCAGGCGCCAGGTAGCGGCCGCGAGATTGTCGCGAAGCTGCGCCTCGTTCCGTGCGCCGAGGATGACGGTGGAGACGCCGGGCTTGCCCATCACCCAATTGAGCGCGACCTGCGCGGCGGAGACGCCCCGCGCCGACGCGATCTCGAGCATCACGTCCACGATTCGGTAGAGGCGCTCGCGGTCGATCGTCCCCGGCGCCTCGAGATCGGCCAGCCGCGTCTCCGAGGGCTGCGCGTCGCGGCGGAACTTGCCGCTGAGCAGCCCGTAGTGGAGCGGGCTCCACGCCATGATGCCGACGCCCTGGTCGAGGCCCATCGGCACCAGCTCGTGCTCGACGTCGCGGCAGACGAGCGAGTAGTTCACCTGCTGGCACACGTAGCGCGCCAGCCCATCCCGCGCCGAGACCGCCAGCGCCTTCATCACGTGCCACGCCGAGTGATTCGAGCAGCCGATGTAGCGGACCTTCCCTTGACCGACGAGATCGTCGAACGCGCGCAGCGTCTCCTCGACCGGCACGAACAGGTCGGGATCGTGCGCCATGTAGACGTCGAGGTGGTCCGTGCCGAGCCGGCGCAGGCTCGCCTCGCAGGCCGCGATCAGGTGCTTGCGCGACAGCCCGACGTCGTGCACGCCCGGGCCGGTCCGCATGAACGCCTTCGTGACGAGCACGAAGTCGTCGCGCCGGCCGGCCAGTGCCGCGCCGAGGATCTCTTCGGCGGCGCCGTAGGAGTACAGATCCGCGGTATCGATCACCGTGAGCCCGGCGTCGCGGCAGAGGTCGAGCATCCGCGTGACCTCCGGCACGCCGAGATTCCCCATGTGCTGGAAGCGATCGCGGCCGCCGACCGTCATGGTGCCGAGGCTGAGCACCGATACGGTCAGGCCGCTCGTTCCGAGTTGCCGCAGCTCCATGCCTCGCTCGATGCGCGCGTCGCGAGCGCGCGCCGGACGCTACCGGGCCGCCGCGGCCTTCGGCGTGATCTTGCCGGCGAAGAAGTGCGCGACGATCTTGCCGTTCTCGACGACGAACGCGTCCACCGCGCCTTCGTACACGTTGTCGGCGGTCTCGGCGTCCCAGAAGATGTAGGCGTGCTCGCCGTCCACGATCCGCTGCTTCAGCGTGAACGTCATGCCGGGCTTCCCCCACTCGACGAACAGGTTCTCGAACGTCGTGCGGAGCGCGTCGGTGCCGCGCACCGGCCCGCCGGGTGTGAACATCACCGCGTCGGCGGCGTAATCGGCGAGCACGCCCGGGACGTCCCGCTTGCCGAACGTGTCCATGTGTCGCTGCAGCACCTCATTCGTCACCGTCACATTCCCCTCCGCTGGCGCGGCCGTGGGCGCGGGCGCCTGCGACCCGCTGCAGGCGGACGCCGCGACGCTCCCCGCCAGCACGATACCTGCGAGCCCCTGCCGCAACCGTAGTCTCCAGCCGTTCGTCATCTCGTCTCCTCACCGTGTCGGGTTCCTGATGCTAGTGCGCGGCTCCCGGCGAGTCAACGCGGCGCGGACCGATCGGGACGCCTGCGGGTCACTTGGCCGCGCCGGCGAAGTCGATCACAATGGAACGCCATGCACACGGCACACCGCGATCCTTGCAGGCAGGGCGCCCGATGATCCCGGCAGCGGACGCGCTCGAGCGGCTGCGCGAAGGCAACCGCCGATTCGCAGCGGACGTCGTGAGCCGCGACGGCATCGCCAGCCCGAGGCGCCGCAGCGAGCTGGCCGGCGGCCAGCAGCCCTTCGCGATCGTCCTCGGCTGCTCGGACTCCCGCGTGCCGGCCGAGATCATCTTCGACCAGGGGCTCGGCGATCTCTTCGTCATCCGCGTGGCCGGCAACATCGTCGCGCCCTCACAGGTCGGCAGCGTCGAGTTCGCGGCCGAGCAGTTCGGTACGCGGCTGGTCGTCGTGCTGGGCCACTCTCGATGCGGCGCCATCCAGGCCACGCTCGAAGAGCTGCAGCGGCCGCGCGAGAACCAGTCGCGGAATCTCAAGTCGATCGTCGACCGGATCCGGCCGTCGGTCGAGCCGCTGCTCCACACCGACCTGCGGGAGCGGCGCGAGGCGCTCGTGGCCGAAGCCGTGCGCGCGAACGTTCGAGCCTCCGCCTCTCATCTGCGCTCGGGCTCGGCCATCCTGGAGCACCTGATCCTGAACCACGGCCTGCGCGTCGTCGGCGCCGAGTACTCGCTCGAAACGTCGCTCGTGGACTTCTTCGACGTCGACCTCTGATGAGCCGCTGGGTACGCGTCGCCGCCGGCGTCGCGATCCTGGCGATCGTGGCGGCCGGCGTCGCGCTCGCGTGGCGCACGCGGGCGGAAGCACATCGCCTGCTGACGAACCCGCTCGACACGCGGCCGCTGCCGGGCAAGCGCCCGATCGACTACGGGCTGCTCTACCAGGACGTGGCGGTCACGACGAGCGACGGCCTCCGCCTCGTCGGCTGGTACGTCCCGCCGCGCAACGGCGCGCTCGTCCTGCTCCAGCACGGTTACAAGTCGCATCGCGGCGAGATGCTCAACGAGGCCGCGATGCTGGCCCGGCACGGCTACGGATCCCTCCTGACGACCGTCCGCGGACACGACATGAGCGACGGCGATCTCATCACGTTCGGCAGCGGCGAGATGCGCGATCTCGAGGCGTGGCACGCGCTCGCGCCCACGCTCTCCGGCGTCGACGTCGGCCGCTTGGGCATCATCGGCAACTCCTTCGGCGGCACGCTCGCGATCGAGTTCGCGGCCGACCATCCCGCCCTGGCCGCCGTCGTCGCCAACTCGGCCTTTTCGTCGCTACGCGACACCGTCGAGACGAGCGTCAGGTACTTCACCGGCCTGCCGCCGTTTCCCTTCGCGCCGCTCATCACGTTCTGGGCCGAACGCGAAGCGGGATTCCGCACCGACGACGTGGACGCGAAGCGATGGATCGGCCGATTGAGCCCGCGGCCGGTCTTGTTGATGCAGGGTGGGCGGGACGTCGTCATCTCGCCCGAGAGCGGCCGGAAGCTGTACGAGGCCGCCCGGGAGCCGAAAACGCTCTGGTTCGCGCCCGACCTCGGCCATACCCGGTTCGACACCGCCGCGCCCGAGGAATACGAGCAACGGGTCGTGGGCCTGTTCGATCGCTACCTGCTCGGCCGATAACAGCTCAGGAGGATCCCGCCGTGCCAGTCGTCCTGCAGACCACGGGTCTGCTGCTGATTTCGAATCTGTTCATGACCTTCGCCTGGTACGGACACCTCCGGAACCTGAATCACCGGGCGTGGTACGTGGCGGCGATCGCGAGTTGGGGCATCGCGCTCTTCGAGTACTTGTTCCAGGTCCCCGCGAACCGGATCGGCTACACGACGATGAGCCTGTCGCAGCTCAAGATCCTCCAGGAGGTCGTCACGTTGTCGGTGTTCGTGCCGTTTGCGATGCTGTACATGGGCGCGCCGTTCAAGCTCGACTATCTCTGGGCCGGGCTCTGTCTCGTCGGCGCCGTGTACTTCATCTTCCGATCGTAGGAGTCGTCATGCGTCTCTTGCTCGCGTCCTCACTCTGTGCGGTGGGCCTGCTGCTCGCCGGCGCCGCGACGACGGCCGCCAACGGCGCGCAGGTGCTCGCGGGCGTGCAGGCGAACTGGAAGGATCTCGAGACCTGGTCACGGCCGGATCCATCGGCGCGCCAGAGCGAGCTGGGGCTCGGCCTGCACCCGATCGGCGGCGCGGTCGTCGCCTTTCTCGGCCGGCTGTCGCTGACCGATCCGAACCGTCCCGCCGCTGACGTCCGCGTCCACGTCGCTCCCGCGTACATGGCGAACCCGAACGTCCTGCGCAGGGCCACGCTCGTCTTCACCGCCGATCTCGGATCCGATCGGCCGGCCATCGTCGACGTCAGCGCCAGCTTGATCACCGACGACGTCTCGGCCGGCGGCATCATCCAGAACGCAATCGGCACGATGCGCGCGGCCGATTTCCTCCGGCTCGCTCGGGCCGAGCGGCTCGTCGCGAACGTGCTCGGCTTCGACGTGGCTTTCAGGCCCGAACAGATCCGCGCCATGCGCGAGCTCGCCGCGCGGCTGCACCTGCGCTGACCCTCACGCCCGCAGCCGATGGCGGGCGAACCGGAGCTGATATCGGCGGAGCTGCGGCGTCATCAGCGCGATCAGCAGCGTTGCCGCCAGGCACCCCAGGCCGCCGCTGATCGCCGAGAACCGCGGCCCGAGCGCCTGTGCCACCAGCCCGGCTTCCAGCTCGCCGAGCTGAGGTCCGCCCTGGAAGAACATCATGTTGATGCCCAGCATGCGCCCGCGGATCGCATCCGGCGTTTCCAACTGGCGGATGAGGTTGCGGATGATCGCGCTCACCGCATCGCTCGCACCCGTGAGCGCGAGGCACAGGAACGTGACCGCGAAGGACGTCGAGAGGCCGAAGACGATGGTCGCGACGCCGTAGCCGAGGATGGCGGCGAGCAGCACGCGGCCGTGCTCGCGCAGACGATGGCTGAGCGGGAGCAGGACGACCGTGGCCGCGAGCGCGCCAGCGGCCGGCGCCGCCGCGAGCACGCCGTACCCCCGCGCGCCGACGTGCAGCACGTCCTGCGCGAAGACCGGCAGCAACGCCATCGCCGACGCGAAGAACGTCGCGAAGAAATCCAGCAGCATCGTCGATCGGATCACCGGGTGCCGGAACACCCAGTGGAGCCCTTCGCGCGCCGCGTGCAGCAAGAACTGCTCGCGGGCCTGCGCCGCGGATCGATCCGACCTCGGCAGATCGCGCATCAGCAGCAGCGCGGCGACGACGAACAGGAACGAGACCGCGTTGACGACGAAGGCCCACCCGACGTTCGCCTGGGCGATGATCAGGCCGCCGAGCGCCGGCCCGGCGACCGACGTCGCCTGCACCATCGCGGAGTTCAGGTTGACGGCCTGCGGCAGGTGCTCGCGCGAGACGAGCGACGCCACCAGCGCGTGGCGCGCCGGCGGATCGAACGTCCCGACCGCGGCGCCCAGCGCGGCGAGCAGGTACACCGGCCACAGGCTACTGGCGCCGGCGAACGCGAGCGTCGCGAGCAGACCCGCCACGGCGGCGCCGCCGATCTGCGTGATGAGCATCAGCCGGCGGCGATCGAAGGCGTCGGCCGCCACGCCCGCCAGCATGGAGAACAGCACCATCGGCGCCGCGCGGACGAGCCCGACCATGCCGAGCGCCAGCCCCTTGTGACCCGGCGGCGCGACGAGCGAAACGTGCCACAGGATGGAGGCCTGCTGCATGAAGGACCCGGTGAACGACACGACGAGCCCCAGCCAGAGCAAGCGGAAGTTGCGGTAGCGAAACGGCGAGAACAACCCCGTGAGCATAGCGCGCGGCACCACGTCGTGCGCGCGTCGCCGCGGCGACGGATCTGGTAGAGTTCGGCTGGCGATGGCTCAGGATAAACCGGACAAACAGGACAAGAAGGACGCCCGCCAGGCTCTGCCAGGCGAAGCGCTCGGCATGGTCGAGACGCGCGGCTTCATCGGCATGGTCGAAGCGACGGACGCCATGGTCAAGGCGGCCAACGTGGTCTTCGTCGGGTGGCAGAAAGTGGATGCCGGGCTCGTCACCGCGATCGTGCGCGGCGATGTCGGATCGGTCAAGGCCGCGACCGATGCGGGCGCCGCGGCCGCCCGCAAGGTCGGCGAGCTCGTCGGCGTCCACGTGATCCCTCGGCCCGTCGAGGGCCTGCAGGACGTGTTCCCTATCGAGTAGCGTGTCGGCTGCCCCGTCGGCGCAACTTCGCGCGCGCCGGCACCGGCCGCAGCGGCAGCCCGTCACCGGTCACGAGCGGCTGCGCAGGATCGGCTAGCAGATCGAAGATGTGCCCCTGCCTGGTCCGCAGGTAGAGGCGCCGCCCGTCCGTCAGCAGCCGCAACTCCCCGGCATCGTCGAGCGTCTCGGACAGCCGGCGGCGGAAGTAGTCGCCGAGCGCGTCCATCGCCTGCTTCAGCACCGCAGGCGTGAAACCCCGGCTGCGCAGGTCGGCGAGCGCCATCAGCTCCAGCAGATCCACCGGCGAATACCGGCGCTCCGTGTAGCCGCCCTGGCCGGTCCGGCGCGACGCGATCGCAGACTGGAAGATCCGGGTCCGGTCCCAGCTCTGCAACTGGCGGGCCGTCAGGCCCGTCAGCGCGACGACCTCACGTGCGCTGTAGCTCGTCTTGAGACGCATGCACCCCGAACGCCTGCGCGATTCTGTCCGATTGCGCGGCGCCGGCGAAATCCTTTTCCGTGACGCCCCCGGCGCTGTGCGTGCTCCAACTCACCGTCACGCGCCGGTAGTTGACGAGGAGGTCCGGGTGATGGTCGGACGCTTCGGCGTCGAACGCGAGCCTCGTCACGAAGGCGATCGCGTCGGGAAACGAGGCGAACGCGTACCTGGTCGCGATCGCGCCGTCGCGCAGCGACCAGCCGGGACGCTCCCCCAAGCGTTGTTGAACCTGCGGTTCGTCGAGTCGGACATCCTGCATGGCAGACCTCCAGCGGTATCCCGAATCAGAGGAATCGGTTCGGCGACGTGAGCGCGAACGCCGGATCGTCCGTGCCGTCGAGCAGCCAGCCGCTGACGAGCTCCGCCGTCAACGGCGCGAGCAGGATGCCGTTGCGGAAGTGCCCGGCCGCGACGACCACGCGCGGCGCGCGCGCGACCGGACCGATCAACGGCAACCCGTCCGGCGACGCCGGACGCAGGCCGACGCGCACCTCGTCGAGCGCCGCGCCTGCCGAGTCGGGCAGCAGATCCGCGACCGCCGACGTGAGCGCCTGCACGCCGGCCACCGTGGCGCGCTCGTCGAACCCGACGTCTTCCGCCGTCGCGCCGACGAGCAGCGAGCCGTCGGTCCACGGCACCGTGTAGCACCGCGGTCCCCAGACGATGCGGCTGGGACGTTGCGGTCCGGTCCACCGCAGGTGGAGCAACTGACCGCGCACCGGGCGGACGGGCAGCGCGGCCAGGTGCTGCACGCGGACCCGGCGCGACCAGCAGCCGGCCGCCAGAACGACGGCATCGGCCGACAGCCGCCGGTCTTCGATCTTGACCTCGACGCCGTCGCGCATGCACTCCACGCTGGCGGCCTCGACCGGCGTTTCGAAGATGGCGCCGGCCAGGCGTGCACGTTCCGCCAACGCGCGGACGAGCGGCTGCACACCGACGAAACCGTGCGGACGCGTCAGGAGCGCCGCCACGGCGCGACCCGCGACGGCCGGCTCGCAGCGCCTGACCTCGTCGCCCACGAGCAGATCGGCATCACAGCCGGCTTGCTGCAGCGCCGCTCGGTCGGCGTGCAGCCGGCCGGCTTCCTGCTCGTCCAGCGCGACTTCCAGCGTGCCGGTGCGGGCGTATTCGATCGGGAGGCCCGTGGACGCGCGAAGCGACGCGATCCAGTCGTCGAACAGCGCCAGGCTGCGGGTGCCCAGCTCGAGGACGCGCGCGTCCCCGTGCGCCTCTTTGAATGGCGCGAGCATCCCGGCGGACGCCTGCGACGCGCCCGCGCCGACGGCCCGCATCTCGAGCACCGAGACGGCGGCGCCCCGGCCCGCCAAGGCATCCGCCACGGCCACGCCGATGACGCCCGCGCCGATGACGATGACCTTCACGATGAGCGTCTCACGGATGCGGCTCCTGGACCGGTCGAGCGGAGGGCGCGCGTTCGGCCGATCGCCTCTCTGTGATGGGCCGGATCCACAGACAGGCATCAGCGGGCCTGTGCGCGCGAGGTGACGAATCATTGTCCTCCTCGCTGCGGCAGGGCGCAACGGGTGCGCGGCACGCGCTTTCAGTGTTACGGTACGCGCCTTGCTCCAGGGGACATCGTGATCTCTCCCAAATCGCTCATCGTCGGAGTGGTTGGGGCCGGATGCATCGCGGCAGCCGGCCTCGGCGCGTATCTCGCGGTTCGCACCGGCAACTCGGCGCCGTACGCGGCCCCGGCCGCGGCCTCATCGGCCGGTCCCACGTTGCCCGGCGGCACGACCGCCGAGGCCGAACCGGCCGCCGGGTCGTCCACGTCCGCACCCGCGGCGTCGGCCCCGGCTCCTCAGACGTCGCTTCGGGCTCGCGCCGCGCGTCCGGCGGCCAGGGTGGCGGCCGCGCCTCCAACGCCGGAGGCCGCCGCGATACCGCCGGCGCCGCCGTCTTCGCCAGCGTCCGCCGCTGAGCGGCCGCTCTCGGCGACAGAGGCCGCGTCGCCGTCTGCCTCCGACGCGGACGCCGTTGCTCAGCCCGTCGTCGTCGCACCAGCCGCCGCGCCAGCGGCGCCAGCGTTCGATGAAGTCACCGTCCGAAGCGACACGGTCATCGGCATCCAGCTCACGTCCACCGTCTCCAGCGAGAGCGCCAAGATCGAGGACCGTGTCACCGGCAAGGTCGTCCGCGACGTCACCGTCGACGGCCGCGTGATGATTCCCGCTGGCGCGCTCGTCGACGGTGCGGTCACGTCGGTGCAGCGGGGCGGCAAGTTCCACGAGCAGGCGAAGCTTGGCGTCCGCTTCACGTCCGTGCAGCTCGGCGACTTGCGCGTGCCGATTCAGACCGAGACGATCATCCGGCTGGGCGAGGCGCCGACCGGCAAGGCCGCATCGAAGATCGGCGCGAGCGCCGCGATCGGGGCGGTCATCGGCGGCATCTTCGGGGGCAAGAAGGGTGCGGCGATCGGCACGACGGCTGGCGCCGCAGGCGGCACGGCGGCCGTGATGGCCGGCGACGCCAAGGAAGCCGTGCTCGCGGCGGGCACGCCGCTCACGCTGCGTCTCACCGCGCCCGCGACGTTCGAGATCGAGCGCGCCGCCCGCTGACGCTCACGTCGCCGGCGGCGCGATGCGCCATCGCTCGACGTACGAGCCCTCGTCGCCGCGGTCGAGCAGCACCATCCCGTGCGGCGGGAAGTCCGTATCCGCCCGAACCAACCGTCGCAGCAGCGCCGGCATCAGCGGCATGTGGCTGACGAGCGCCACCATCTGAGTCTCCCCAGCCAGCATGGCGCGCACCCACTCGGGCGAGTCCTCCGGCCGCAGGCCGCGAACGGCGCGCAAGACCGCGCGGGGATTGCACGCGAACAGCAACGCTTCAGCCGTCTCGCGCGCGCGAAGCTTGCCGCTGTGCCAGATGACGTCAGGAACGAGGCCGGCGCGTTTGGCGTAATCGGCCAGCCACGCCGCCTGAGCTCGTCCGGCTGCCGAGAGCGGCCGCTGAGGATCGACCTCCGGCCCAACGGCGTCCGCGTGGTGCACGAGGAGCACCGCCGCTCGTGGGTGCTCGCCGCTCATCACGCCGCCGACGCCAACGCCGCGACGACGTCGGGTTCGATCGCGGCCGGCGGCTTGCCGGGCGCGTACCGCCGCAGCACCGCACCCGCGCGGCCGACGAGGAACTTGGTGAAGTTCCACTTCACGCGATCGGATCCAAAGATGCCTTTCTTCTGCGCCTTCAGGATCCGGTACAGCGGATGCGCGCCAGGCCCGTTCACGTCGATCTTGCTGAACATCGGAAACGTCACGCCGTAGACGCGCGAGCAGAACGCGCGCACCTCGGCGTCGGTGCCGGGCTCCTGTCGGCCGAACTGGTTGCACGGAAATCCCAGGACGACGAAGCCGGCGCGGCGGTGCGCGCGGTACAGCGTCTCGAGGGCCGCGTACTGCGGCGTGTGACCACAACGGCTGGCGACGTTCACGACGAGGAGGACGCGCCCTCGATAGCGCTCCATCGTGAACAGATTTCCGTCGATGTCCCTCACCTCGATATCGTAGAGGCTTTGCGAGGGGGAAGGCATGCGTTTCCGGATGCTAGCATGACGACAGCACGCTCCTCGGGCACGCGCCAGGCCGCGGTTGCCTTCATCTTCATCACCATCCTCCTCGACATGCTGGCGCTCGGGATGATCATCCCGGTGCTACCGGTGCTCATCGAGGAGTTCCGGGGAGGCGACACGGCATCGGCCGCGCGGACCGTCGGGCTCTTCGGCACCGTGTGGGCCGGCATCCAGTTCTTCGCGGCGCCCGTGCTCGGCGCGCTGTCCGATCGGTACGGGCGACGGCCGACGATCCTGCTCTCCAACCTCGGACTCGGCGCCGACTACCTGCTCATGGCCTTGGCGCCGTCGCTCGGCTGGCTGTTCGTCGGGCGCGTGCTCTCGGGGATCACGTCGGCGAGCGTCCCCACGGCGTTCGCGTACCTCGCGGACGTCACGCCCGTCGAACGTCGCGCGCACGCGTACGGCGTCATGGGCGCCGCGTTCGGCATCGGGTTCATCGTCGGGCCGGCGCTCGGCGGCGTGCTCAGCGTGTTCGGACCGCGCACGCCGTTCTGGGTCGCCGGGGCGTTCAGCCTCGCCAACGCGGCCTACGGCTACTTCGTGCTGCCGGAGTCGCTCGACGCCGCACATCGGCGGCCGTTCTCGTGGGCGCGCGCGAATCCCATCGGGTCGTTGCGGTTGTTGCGGTCGCACCACACCCTGGTCGGGTTCGCGGCGATCCACTTCCTCTATCACCTGGCCCACCAGTCGCTGCAGGGCGTCTTCGTGCTCTACACCGACTACCGCTACGGCTGGACGAGCACCACGGTCGGCTGGGCGCTGGCCGGCGTGGGCGTCTGCTCGGCCATCGTGCAGGCGGGCCTCGTCGGCCGTGTCGTCTCGGCGATCGGCGAACGGCCGGCGGTGCTGTTCGGCCTCTCCGCGGGCGTCGTCGGCTTCGCGATCTACGGCCTGGCCCCGACCGGCGCCGCGTTCGTCGCGGGCATTCCGATCATGTCGCTCTGGGGATTCTACGGTCCGGCGGCGCAGGGTCTGATGACGCGCCGCGTCGGACGCTCCGAGCAGGGCGCGTTGCAGGGCGCGCTCGCCAGCATCCAGATGGTCACCGGCCTCATCGGCCCGGCGCTGTTCGCCGAGACGTTCGCCGCGTCGATCAGCGGCCGCGGCTGGAACCTCCCGGGCATGCCCTTCCTGCTCGCGTCGGCGCTCCTCGTCGCCAGCGTGTTCGTCGCGATCGCCGCGACACGTCGCACCGCGGCGGCGGCCTGAGCGTCAGGCGCCGCCCATGTTCGGGTTCGAGATCGTCACGCCGCGCTTGACGAGCACGCGATCGCCTTCCTTCCAGAAGAAGCTCACCACGCCGTCCTGCGAGACCACGAACGCGGCGGTCTGCTCCGCCGCCCCCACGCACCGGAGCGCGGAGCGATGCCGCATGCCGAAGCTCTCGCCGTCCACCGCCGGCCAGGCCGCGCCGCGTTGCGCATGGCCGGTCACCTCGTAGGCCGGCACCGGCCGCGACGCGTCGACGACGATCTCCGCGCCGAAACCGAGCACGCGCAGGTCCGTGCACACGATGAGCGCGCCGTCGATGGCGCTGAACTGCGCGACGACGTCGGCCGCCGTGGCCAGGTCGTCCTCCGCGATCGTGGTCGCATCCTGCAGGTGCGGCAGGTCCGCGTCGGGCACGCGTCCGCCCTCCGGCTGCGCGCGGGCGCGCCGCGCGTCGACCAGCGCATGCCGCGCGTTGACCAGCGCGACGAAGCGATCGGGCAGCACGCTGTTGCGCTCGTCGACGTCGAACTTCATCCGCACGGGCAGCGACGATTCCGCGCCGGGCGCCGTGACGAGCAGCGTGCCGCCGTGCCCGTGCGACTCGAGGCCGCTCACGAGCGCCAGCACGGTGTTGAGCAACGCCGTCCACTCGAAGTCCGACGTCTCCCGCGCAGGCTCGCGCGTCGGCCCGACGATGCGCGGCCGCAACTGCTCCACGCCCCGCGTCAGCAGATCGCTGATCGGCAGGAACTCGAGCTCGGAGAACGCCAACTGATCCTGCAGGCTCCCGGACTTCAGCGTCGCGAGCTTGATGCCGCCCCGGTAGATGTGCAGCTCGCCGGCATCGCGGACGTCGACGAGCAGCGCATACGGCGCCGGGCGCTGGTAGATGGACCGGCCGCGCCGCGCACGCACGAGATTGGCCCCGATGTTCAGCACGCCGGCAATCGTGCAGTCCGACGCCTGCCCTGCCGGATCGCACACCACCAGCATCGCGGCGTTCGACGGCGCCACCGCGGGCGCCAGCGAGCGGATCGCGTCGCAGGTCAACCGCCGCCGGTTCACGAACGGGATGATCGGCACCGGCTCCGACTCGCCTTCGCGCAGCACCCGCACGTCCGGCGCGCAGCACAACGTGAACTTCAGCGTCCGCCCTTCCTCTCGCGCGAAGCTGGCGAAGAAGGCGGTCTCCAGGATGTACCGCAACTGCGCGATCGGCGGCAGCGGGGGCGCGGGGCGATCGTGACGGGCGACGAACGTCGTCCATCGGCTGAGCACCTGCTCGGCCAGGTCCGCCGGAAATGCGTACGGCATCGTCCGCTACGATAAGAACTCCCGGATCGGATTGTCCAGCGACCCGCCCATCCGGGTGATCCGTGACGACCGGCCGGATGTCACGATGGCCGCATGAACGCCATGTCCCTCAGCGGCTTCTCCGAACAGCTCGCCGATCTCGTCGACCGTGCCTCCGCGTCGGTCGTCCAGGTGCAGGGCCGGCGACGGCCAGCCAGCGGCGTGGTGCTCCACCCGGATCTCGTGGTGACGACGACACGCGCCATCGGTCAGGAGCGCGGGCTCCGGCTTCGAACCTCGGACGGCACCGCACACGATGCCGAGCTGCGTGGTTGGGATCCTGCGACCGGCCTCTCGTTGCTGAAGGTGACTGGGGCGCCGCTCCAGCCGTTCGAGGCCGAGGCGCCGCCGCCGAGGACCGGTCACCTGATCGTGGGCATCGCGCGCTCGTGGAGCAACGTCGTCACCGCGACGTCCGGCATCGTCGCGATCGTCGGCGGCCCGCTGCCAACCGGCCCCGGCCGCGCGATCGAGCGGGTGATGCGCACGACCGCGCCCATGCACGGCGGATTCGCGGGCGGTGCCGTGCTCGACGTGTCCGGCCGGTTCGCCGGCGTCGCGACGGCCCAGGCGATCCGCGGCCTCGCGGTGGTCATCCCCGCCGACATCGTCGGCCGAGTCGCGGCCCGGCTCGCGGAGCACGGCACGCCGCGCCGCGGCTACCTCGGCATCGCCGGCCAGGCCGTGCGCCTTCCGCCGGGTCAGCAGGACGCACGATCGCCGCAGCGCGGACTGCTGATCGTCGGCATCTCGCCCGAGAGCCCGGCCGAGCGCGCCGGGCTGATGGTGGGCGACGTCATCGTCCGCTTCGACGCGCAGGCGGTGGAATCGCCCGTGGACCTGCTGGCGCTGCTCGACGACGGGCGCGTCGGACGCGAGGTCGGCGTGCGCCTGCTGCGCGGCGGCTCGACGATCGACGCAACCGTCATCGTCGGAACGCGTCCACATCCTTGATGCGCGTCGTCCTCGTGGGTCCGGCGGGAACGCGCGAGCGGCTTCGGCCGTCGCTCGCGGCCGCGGGCTAGAGCATCGCGGGGGAATTCGAATCGCTGGCCGCGGCACGCCGCGCCGGCGTCCGGGCCGACGCCGTGCTGCTCGCGGATCCGTCGAGCGGGCAAGAGGAGCTCGCGGCCCGTGCGGCACCGCCGGCGGACCCGTTGACGCCGCGAGAGCTCGAGGTGCTGACGCTCATGGCTGACGGGCTGCCGAACAAGGCGATCGCCGCGCGGCTCGGGATCAGCGATCAGACCGTGAAGTTCCACGTCGCCGCGATCTGCGGCAAGCTCGGCGCACGCAACCGCACCGGTGCCGTCCGGCTCGCGCTGGCCGAGGGCCTGATCGCGATCTAAAGTCCCGCCGCGGCCGTCGCGTCAGGCGGGCCAGTCTCCTCGCGGCACGACCGTGACCCGGTGCAGCTCGCCCATCCTGATCACGCCGAGCTCGGCCGGCCGCCCGATGCGGTCCGCGTCGAGAAGGCGGTGCAGCTCGTCCACGCCGCCGATGGGGACGCCGGCGAAGCTCACGACGATATCCCCCTGCCGCACGCCGGCAGCGGCCGCCGGCCCGCTCGGCTCGACGGCCATCACACGGATGCCGCTCGACGTGTGCAGTTGATGCGCGCGCGCCAGGGCGCGGCCGACGGGCACGCGCTCTCCCGCCACGCCAAGGTAGCTGCGGCGCACGCGTCCTTCCTGCAGCAGGTGCGAGACGACGAAGCGCACGATGTTGCTCGCGATCGCGAACGACAGCCCCTGCGCGCCCATGATGATCGCCGTATTGACGCCGACGACGTGACCGGCGGTCGTGACGAGCGGGCCGCCGGAATTGCCGGGGTTGAGCGCGGCGTCCGTCTGGACGATCTCGTCGATCAGCCGGCCCGTGCGGCCGCGCAGCGACCGGCCGAGCGCGCTCACGACGCCGCTCGTGACGGTGCACTGGAAGCCGTACGGGTTGCCGAGCGCGACGACCACCTGGCCGACGCGGATCGACGACGAGTCGCCGAGGCTGACCCATGGGAACGGTCCGCCGCTGATGCGCAGCACCGCGAGGTCCGTCGCGGGATCGTCGCCGATCAGGTCCGCGTCGTGCCGCTGCCCGTCCTGCTGTATGACCTGGACCGCGGCCGCTCCGTCGACGACATGGCTGTTGGTGATGACGAGACCGTCGGGCGCGAAGATGAAGCCGGATCCGGCGGCCTGCCCGTCGCGCGGCGCCGCTGCCGCGTCGCGCCGGCGGCGTGCGACCTCGACGCCGACGACCGCGGGGCTGACGACGTCGACCGCGCCGATGACCGCGCGGGAGTACGCATCGAGCAGATCGACGTCGTCGCTCGCCGGCTGAGATCCAGGCACCTGCGGTCCCCACGTCGCCATGGATCCATCCTACGGATCGGCGCAACGAGCCGCCTCACCCGTTTGGGGAGGCGCCGAATGCGTGTGGTAGCCTCACGCGATGGCTCGGGCGAATCGCCGCCGCCGAGCGCGTGAACAGCCAGCCGCGCCGCGCGATGTGTTCTCACCGCAGCCCGTCCGCCGCTGGCCCGCCGCCCTGCTGCTGATCTGGATCGCCCTCGTCTACAGCCCATCGCTCTCGAACGGCTTCACCTACGACGATCCGGACGTCGTCACGCTCGCTTCCGGTCTGCTGAGCGATCCAGGACAGATCGGCCGCCTGTTCTCGTCGGACTACTTCCGCCTCTCGAATGAGTCGACGTACCGGCCGTTCGTCACCTTCACCTACATGGTGGACTGGCAGGTCGGCGGCGGCCGGCCCTGGGCGTTCCATCTGCACAGCGTGCTCTGGCATCTGGTGGCAGTGTCTTGTCTCGTCGCGCTCCTTCGACGTCTCGGCGCGAGCGACGGATTCCGCTACGCGTCCGCCGGCCTCTACGGCGTGCATCCGGCTGTCACGGAAGCCGTCGACGCGGTGGCCTTCCGCGAGGACGTGCTCGTCACCGCCCTCGGCCTCGTGACGCTTCTGCTCGTGACGGGCGATCGGCCGCGGCCGCGCGCGTTGCGGCTCGGCCTCGGCGCGCTGGCCATGACGCTCGCGTTGCTGGCGAAGGAGTCCGCCGTCGTGCTGCTGGCGCTCGCGCCGCTGACCTTCTGGGCAATGGCGGAGCGGCGCAGAGCCGGCTCGTGGACGCCCCGCGCGCAGCGCGTCGAGTACCTCGTGCTCGCAGCTTGCACGCTCGCGTACGCCGTCGTGCGGTTCGTCGTCTTTCCGGCGAGCAGTGTTTACGGCATCCGCATCGGCGACTCGCTCTTCGCGTCGCTCGCGACCGGCGCGGTCGCCTTCGGCTATTACGCCGGGCTCCTGCTGTACCCGTTCGCGCTCTGTGCCGACTACCGCGGCGTCGTCCCGTTCGTCACCTCTGCGCTCGATTGGCGGCTCTGGTTGGCGCTCGTGGCGCTCGTCGGCCTGAGCTACGCCGCGTGGCGCTGGCGGCGACAGGAGCCGCTCGGATTCTGGGGCTGGTCCTGGTTTCTCGTCGCGCTGCTCCCAGTGTCGAACCTCGTGCCGATTCCCGCCTTCATGGCGGAGCGGTTCCTCCATCTCCCGTTCGTCGGCCTCGTCGTGGCGTTGGCCGCGACCGTGCGGCAAGTCATCGTGCGAACGGCCCGAAGCCCGCGACCGATCGTCGCCGGCGCGGCGATCGCCACCTTGCTGCTCATGAGCGCCGTCACGTGGCGACGTCACGCGGCTTGGTCGTCGGACGAAGGGCTCTGGGCCACGACGCTTCGCGATCACCCGACGTCGCAGGGCGCTCTGCACGGCTACGGCTCCGCGCTGATCCAGCAGGGCCGATATGCCGATGGGATGGCATACCTGCAGCAGCTCCTCCAGGATTCGACCGTCGGCCGCGAACGGCGCGCCGCGGTCGCGATCGAGCTCGGCGCGGCCTACGACAGGCTCGGGCAACCCGACGCCGCGCGTCGCGCCTTCGAGCAGGCGCTCGCGGCCGCGCCCGACGTCCGCGCGCATCTTGGGCTCGCGATGATCGCGTACCGAGCCGACGAGCTCGACGACGCGAAGCGGCACGCCGAGGCGGCAGTGCGGCTGCAACCGGACTCCCCAGAAGCTCTGGGTGCGCTCGGCGCGGTGCTCTCGAGGCTCGGGCGGCGTGCCGACGCCATCGCGGCCTGGCGCGAAGCCGTCCGCGTGCAGCCCTCGCTCGCGTCGGCGCACGCGAACCTCGGCGTCGCGCTCGGCGCCGAGGGAGACGTCGACGGCGGGATCGCGGCACTCGACCGGGCCCTCGCGCTCGATGCCGGCCAGGCGCCGTGGCATCTCGCCATCGCGAGGTTGCTCATCCGCCGAGGCCGCACCGACGAAGCGGTGCAGCACCTGCAGACGGCGTTGCGGCTCGATCCCGGATTCGAACCGGCGCGCGACGCGCTGCGGGCGTTGTCAGCTCGCTGAGCTCGCGGCGGCCCGCCGCGCGTCGAGGATGCGCGTCGTCAGCGCGAACACGTCATCGACCGTGATGGCCTGCATGCACCGGTTGTCGCGGCAGCTCGTCTGGCGGTTGTTGTACGCGTTCACGCACGGGCTGCAGGCGATGCCGGCCCACAGCGGATGCGTGCGATCGCCCAACGCGGCGAAGAGCGCCGGCGTCTCCGGCCCGAAGAGCACGATGGCGTCGACGCCGGTGAGCGCCGAGAAGTGGCCCGGACCGCTGTCGTTGGTCACGAGCACGTCGGCCAGGTCATAGAGCACGAGCAACTGCCCGAGCGTCGTGCGGCCGGCCATCGACACGCACCGGGCCGAGCCGACACGGCGCGCCAGCGCGTCTGCCGCCGCCGCTTCGCCGGGAGCGCCCGTGAACGCGACGGCGACGTCCGGATCGCGGGCGACGAGCCGCTGCGCGAGCTCGACGTAGTTGTCGGAGGCCCAGCGCCGCAGCGGCAACTGGTCGCTGGCGTTCGGGTTCAACAGCACCAGCCGATCGCCGCGGCGGACGCCGAGCGCGTCCAGAATGGCGCGCACGCCGGTGTGCTCGCCCGCACCCGGCGTGAACCGTGGCAGCGGCGGCGTGTCCGGCGGCACGAGATCGAAGGTCGGGAACGCCCGCGGATCGGCGTCGATCGCCATCACGAGGAGCGTGAACAACCGGCTCGTGTGAAGGTGCGGATTGTAGAGCACGCGATGCGTGAAGAGATCCCCGCGATACGGACCGTCGTTGAAGAACCCGTGGAGGCCGACGCGCCGCCGGCAGCCCGTCAGATACGCGATCACGGCCGACAACCGCGTCAGGAACTCCAGATCGACGCACGTGTCGATTCGGCGCCGCCGGATCTCGAGCAGCCGCGCGAGGCCGCTCGCGAGCAGCGCGATCGGCGACGCCGTGCGGACGGTCAGCACGTTGTCGCGCGGGATGAGATCCAGCGCGTCGAGGATGAACCGGTTCTCCTCGAAGACGAGGAAGTAGACGTGGTCGCGCCCGACCCGCGCGACGGCGCGGCTGATGGCGTCCCGGGCGAGCACGGTCGATCCCTGCTCGGCCAGCTTGATGAACACGATGCGCTGGGGATCGCGCGGCGGCGGCGTGCGGACGAGATCGACGAGACGCCGCCAGCCCGTGAGCACGAGGCACGCGGGCACGCCCGCCCATCGATCCAGCCGCTGCAGCAGCCGTACGTTGCCCGTTACGCGAGCCATCCGTGTCGAGCGGGCATCAGGCGGCCGCTGGGCGCCGCCGGGCGAGGCGCGCGGTCACGCGAGGCGTGCGCGATGCGTCGGCGCGAGCAACGCGGGCGTCGGGACATGCGGGCGCGATACGCTTCGTCGCCGGATCGGCAGCGTGATGCCCGCGGACACACGGCTACCGATTATGGACCAGCCAGCCTTTCAGCTCGGCGAGCGCCGCCGCCACGGCCTCGGGATTGGTCGACTGCGGCGTCTTGCGCGCCGCCACGGCGGCCTCCGGCGTGATCGCCTGGAAGATGCCGTCGTCGAAGAGCTCGTGATATCGCCGCCAGTCGTCGAGCGACAGCGCCGAGAAGTCGCGGCCGTCCGCGTAGAGATCGCGCACGATGCGGCCGGTCACCTCGTGAGCGGTGCGGAACGGCAGGCCTCGTCCGACGAGGTAGTCCGCCACCTCGGTCGCGAGCAGCAGGCCGGAGGCGGCCGCCCGCGCGGCCGGCGCGCGCAGCGCCAGCGTGCGCACGACGGTCGCCGACGTGCGCGCGCACGCGATCACGGTGTCCTCCGCCTCGAAAGCGATCGCCTTGTCCTCCTGGAGATCCTTGTTGTAGCCGAGCGGGAGCCCCTTCATCGTGGTGAGCCAACCGGTCAGCAGGCCGATCGCCTTGCCCGACTTCCCGCGGACGAGCTCCAGCGGATCCGGGTTCTTCTTCTGCGGCATCAGGCTCGACCCGGTCGCCACCGAGTCGTCGATCTCGAAGAAGCCGAATTCCTCGCTCGAGAGCAGGATGACGTCTTCCGCCAGCCGGCTGAGGTGCACCATGGCCATCGCACAGGCATAGAGAAACGTCGCGACGAAATCGCGATCGCCCGACGCGTCGATGCTGTTGGCGACCACGCGCGCGAAGCCGAGCCGCCGGGCGAGCCACGCCGTGTCGATCTCGTACGCCGTGCCGGCGATGGCGCCCGATCCAAGCGGCAGGACGTCGGCCTCGGCGCGGGCGACGTCGAGCCGATCGACGTCGCGCCGGAAGGCGGCGGCGTGTGACAGGAGCACGTGGGCCACGAGCACGGGCTGCGCGCGCCGCAGGTGCGTGTAGGACGGCATCACCGCGCGGCCGGCGCCCTCGGCCTGTGAGGCGAGCGCCTCGATCAGCGTGCGCACGGCCTGCTGCACGACCCCGATGCGGCGCTTCAGATAGAGACGGAAATCGACGGAGACCTGCTCGTTGCGCGACCGTCCGGTGTGCAGCCGGCGGCCCGCCTCGCCGACGCGCTCCACGAGGTGCCGCTCGACGAACGAGTGCACGTCCTCGTCCGCCGCCTCGTCGACGAGCGCCGGATTGGCGTGCACCGCGGCTCCGACGGCGGCGAGCCCGTCGAGGATCGCGGTGCAGTCGGCCTGCGTGATCACGCCCGCGCGCGCGAGCGCTTCCGCCCACGCCCGGCTGCCGGCGATGTCGTCGTCGATCAACCGCCGATCCACCTGGAGCGACTTGCCGTACTCGAAGACCTCGGCGTCAGGCTGCTGCGCGAACCGGCCGGACCAAAGCGTGGACACTAGGCATCCTTCCCTGTCGAGGCCGGAACCGCGACCCCGCGCGGATCGGCCGGAATGGCGCGGACGGCCGAGATCTCGCACCGCCCCGCGAACAGCCGGACGCACACCTCGCCCGCGAGATGGCGCCGCGCGCTGGCCGCGAACGCATCGAGCGCCTGCCGGGTGAGGCCGTACCAGTCGCCGCGCTCGATCAACGCGGCATATCGCCCGCCGAGATCGGTCGCGAGCCGGTCGAGATCCGCGGGCAGGACGTCACGCCGCAGGGCGGCGTACGCCGGACAGAGCACTACTGCCGCCGACGCGTCGAGATCGATCCCGCGAGGGCTCGAGGCCACGCGGCCCACGCCGTGCGCCGCCGCGATCGTCTGCAGCGTGACGACGAGCTCGACGGGATCGAGGCTGACGCCGTTGAGCCCAACCGGCACGCCATCGGCGAAGGCGATGTCGATCGTCGCCGACGGCGGAAACCGGTCGTCGTCGTCCGATGCGGCCGCGGTGCGCAGCGGCCCGGACGGTCCGATCGGCCGCTCCCAGAGGTTGCCATGCTCGAGCGGATCGTCCGCTCTCGTCTCAGCGGCGGCGTGAGCGCGCGCGCCGTGGGATCGTTCCCCCACCTGCCGTGTCGGGAACTCGAGCGATTCGTCGGCGCGGGAGAACCGCTGGCGATCGCGATCGCCGAGAAGCTCCAGGCCGTCGCGGCGAACGAGATCCGCGAGGGTGACGACGTCGAGCGCCGGATTGAGCGCGTGAAGCGCGTGCGCGAACCGCGCGACGCCGCCCCGCGACCGTGCGCCGTGCGCGACCGCGGACGCCCCTTCGAGCGCGGCGATCTCGGTGAGGGACCGCGCGATGAGCGGCGCCGTCAGCGCGTGGCCGAGCCCGTCGCCAGGCTGCAGCGCGCCGGCGGCGAACGCCGGCCAGACGAACTCGCGGAGGAACGGCTCACGCGCGTCGATCACGTGCGCTCGGCGCGCGCCGAGCGCCAGCGCCCGCTCGCGCACGTCCTCGAGCGTGCGGCGCTGCCCCACGTCGAGCGTCACGGTGACGACCTCGGTCCGCGCGTCGCCCGCGATCGCGGCGAGCGCGCGCGCATCGTCGCGGCGTCCGCTGTCGGCGAAGACGACGACGGCCATCAGGCCTTGACCATCGCTTTCAGCTTGGTCTCGACCGCGGCCGCGGCCGGCCCGCCCCGACAGACGAGCAGGATCGTGTCGTCGCCCGCGATCGTACCCGCCACCTCCGCGAGCTGTGCGCGATCGATCCACTCGGCGAGGCCCTGGGCCTGCCCGCGATCCGTCCTGACCACGACGAGCGGATCGACGCGCTCGAACCCGCGCACGAGCGTCGCCACGGCGCGCTGGAGCTGCGTGCCGACCGCCGGGCCGCCGCGGTCGAGACCCGGCCGCACGTACGCGCCGTCGCCCGCCCGCTTGACGAGCCCGAGGTCCTTCAAGTCCCTGGAAATGGTGGCCTGGGTCGCGTCGATGCCCACAGCGTGGAGCCGCTGCCGCAGCATCTCCTGGGAGGCAATCGGCTCGCGATCGATGACGTCCAGTATCTGAGCTTGGCGCCAGGCTTTCATAGTTATTCAGCCGCGGCTCGAATCATACAGTGTCTGCATAGTTGAGCCAAGCGATTTGGCGGAGCCGAAACGCGAATCTCGATTGACTCCGTCATCCTCGGCATGTATATCTATTTGCTGTTGTGAATATCTATTCTGCCAATGTCGACGAGGCGACCGGCTGCGCAGCCCTATCGCCCACCTTTGCCGGCCGAAGAGGCGGGCGATGACGCCGCTCGTCCTGAAGCTCGGCGGCGAGCTCGTCGAGACCGCCGCACAGCGGGCGAACGTGGCCGCCGCCCTGGCAGCCGCCAGCCGCCGCCGGCCGGTCGTTGTCGTTCACGGTGGCGGGCGCGCGATCGACGCCGAGCTGGCGCGGCGACACATCGCGCCAGCGAAGGTCGAGGGCCTCCGCATCACCGACCGCGAGACGCTCGACGTGGTGATCGCCGTGCTCGGCGGCACGGCGAACACGGAGCTGGTCGCCGCGTGCGTGGCGGCCGGCGTCCCGGCTGTCGGTCTGACCGGCGCCGACGCGGGCTTCGCCCGCGCCGTGCGGTCCAGCGCGCATCGCACGTCGAGGGGCGACACGGTCGATCTCGGGTTCGTCGGCGATCCCGTCGGCGTGGACGCCGCGCTGCTGAACGCGCTCCTCGCGGCGGGCTACGTGCCCGTCGTCGCCAGCCTCGGCCTCGAGACGGCGACAGACGATGGACGCCTTCCCGCGATCCTGAACGTCAACGCCGACGTCATGGCCTGCCGCATCGCGGCGGCCTTGAGCCACTGCGATCTGGTGATCGCCGGCACGACGGCGGGCGTGCTCGACCGTGACGGCTCGACGATCGCCGATCTGGATCTCGACGGCGTCGATCGGCTGATCGGTGCCGGCACGGCCACGGCCGGCATGATCGCGAAGCTGGCCTCGTGCCGCGCGGCGCTCGACGCCGGCGTCGCACGCGTGCGAATCGTCGACGGCCGCGGCTTCGGCGGCACGAGCGATCTAGAGGCGGCGCCAGGCACGACGCTGCTCCCGGCACACGCGGCCGCCGGCACGGCTGAGGAACCAACACGATGACGACGATGACGGATGTGAAGGCGCTCGAAGCGCAGTACCTGCTGCAGAACTACAGGCGGCAGCCGGTGGTCTTCCAGCGCGGAGACGGCGTGCGCCTCTTCGACGACGCGGGCAAGCCGTACCTCGACTTCGTGTCGGGCATCGGCGTGGCGTCGCTCGGCCACGCGCATCCCGTGCTCGCGAGCGCGCTGGCCGATCAGGCGCGGACGCTGCTCCACACGTCGAACCTCTACTACCACCCGCTGCAGGGTGAGCTCGCGAAGCGCCTCGTCGAGCTGACCGGCCTCGATCGCGCCTTCTTCTGCAACAGCGGCACGGAGGCGATGGAAGCCTGCCTGAAGTTCGCCCGCCGCTACTGGCAGGCGCAGGGCCGGAACCGGACGAACTACGTGGCGTTCTCGCACGCGTTCCACGGACGGACGATGGGCGCGCTGTCGGTGACGTGGGACGAGCACTACCGCGCGCCGTTCGAGCCGCTGGTGCCCGGCGTGACGTTCGTGCCGGCCGACGATCCTCGAGCGCTCGCTGCCGCCGTCGACGAGGACACGGCCGCCGTGGTGTTCGAGCCGATCCAGGGCGAGGGCGGCGTGCGCCCGTTCTCGCCGGCGATGGCCGGCGCGGTCGCGGCCGCGTGCGAGGCGACCGGTGCGCTGCTCATCGCGGACGAAGTCCAGTCCGGCTCGTGGCGCACGGGCGCATTCCTTCGCAGCGGCGCCCTCGGGCTGAAGCCGGACCTCGTCGCGCTCGGCAAGGCCCTCGGCGCCGGCGTTCCGGTGGGCGCCACGCTCGTCACCGATCGCGTCGCCGCCACGATCGCAGCAGGCGATCACGGCACGACGTATGGCGGCAACCTGCTCGCCTGCCGCGCGGCGTTGACGTTTCTCGACGTGATGGAGGCCGGCGTGCTCGACACGATGCGCCGCGCATCCGCGCGGCTCTTCCAGCGGCTGCACGAGATCGCGGCGCGCCACCCGGCGCTCGTCGCCGAGGTGCGCGGCGCCGGGTTGATCGCCGCGCTCGATCTGCGCACGGACGCGCTCCCCGTCGTCCAGGCGGCGCTCGGACGCGGTCTGCTCGTGAATCGTACGGCCGGCACGGTCGTGCGCCTGCTGCCGCCGTACGTGGTGACGGACGCCGAGGTGGACGAAGCCGCCGCCGGCCTGGACGCGGCGCTGGCCGTGCTCGCGTGACGTGGGGGACGAGATGAGCGACGTGATCATTCGAACCGCGACCGTGGACGATGCGAGCGCGATCCATGCGCTGATCGACGCGAACCGCACCGCCGGACATCTGCTCCCGCGCGATCTCGCGAACGTCCGCCGCCGCGCCGGCGCGTTCGTCGTCGCCGACTTCGACGGTCAGGTCGTCGGCTGCGCGGAGCTCGCGCCGCTTTCGCCTCTCGTGGCCGAGATCCGCTCGCTCGTCGTCGCGCCAGACCTGCGCGGCGCGGGTGTCGCGACGGATCTCGTGGCCGAGCTTCGCCGGCGGGCGGACACGACGGGGTTCGACACGCTCTGCGCGTTCACGCACGACGCCCGCTTCTTCGTGCGGCAGAACTTCTCGATCGTGCCGCACCTCTGGGTGCCGCAGAAGATCGCGAAGGACTGCGCGCCGTGCCCGCTGTTCCGCCGCTGCGGCCAGCACGCGATGGTGCTGTCGCTTCGCGCGACGTCCCGCCATGCCGTCGCCGACGTTCCCCAGCACGCCGCGGTCGCCTGAGATGACGACGACGCGTCTCGATGGGGGCGTGACGACCCCGCGCGGCTTCCGTGCGGCCGGCGTGGCCTGCGGCATCAAACGCCGGCGGGCCGGCGCCGATCCTGCGCTCGACCTGGCCCTGCTCGTCGCCGACCGGCCGGGGCCGAGCGCGGCGGTGTTCACGACCAACAAGGCCGTGGCCGCGCCGGTCGTCGTCTCGCGCGCCAACCTCGCCGCGTCACACGGCCTGACGCAGGCCGTCGTGGCGAACAGCGGCTGCGCCAACGCGGCCACCGGCGCCCGAGGCCTCGAGGTCGCGGGCGACATGGCGGCCCTGGCGGCCGCCACCGTCGGCTGCACCGTCGATCAGGTGCTCGTGGCGTCGACCGGCGTCATCGGCGTGCAGCTCGACGTCGAGAAGGTCCGACACGGCATCACGGCCGCTCACGCCGCGCTCAACCGCGACGGCGGTGATGCGGCCGCGCGCGCGATCATGACCACCGATCCGTTCGCGAAGTCCACGGCGGCGATCTGCGACACGCCCGCCGGACGCGTCACCGTCGGCGGCATGGCGAAGGGCTCCGGCATGATCGAGCCGCGGATGGCGACGATGCTCGGCTTCCTGACGACCGACGCGCGGGTCGATCCGATCGTGCTCGGACGCGCGCTCCGCCGCGTCGTCGACCGGACCTTCAACGCCATCACGGTGGACGGCGAGTGCTCCACGAACGACTGCGTCTTCGCGCTGGCGTCCGGCGAGTCCGGCATCGCGATCGAGAGCGACGACGATCCCCGCCTGATCGACCCGCTGATGGCGGTGGCCGGCCATCTCGCCCGAGAGATCGTGCGCGGCGGCGAAGGCGCGACCAAGCTCGTGACCGTGCAGGTGACCGGCGCCGCATCGGAATCGGACGCGTGGCTGGCGGCGAGGACCATCGCGAACTCACCGCTCGTGAAGACGGCCGTGCACGGCGGCGATCCGAACTGGGGCCGGCTGGTCGCCTCGGCCGGCCGCTCCGGCGCCGAGTTCGTGCTCGACCGCGCGTCGGTGTCGATCGGCGACGTGCCGCTCTTCGTCGCCGGCACCCCGCACGACGAGCGTGCGGACGCCGCCGCGGCCGTCCTGCAGGCGCCGGAGATCACCATCACGGTCGACCTCGGCACCGGCGGCCGGCACGAGGCGACCATGTGGACCTGCGACTACAGCGCCGATTACGTCCGGATCAACGCGGAGTACCGAACATGAACGCACCAGCGGCCACCGCGATGCGCACGCGCAAGGACTACCTGTCGGTTCACGACCTGACGCACGCCGACCTGCGCCGCGTGCTCGACCTGGCGGCGGCGCTCAAGCGCGACCGCGCCGCCGGGCGCTTCACCGCGCGTCCACTCGCACACAAGCAGGTGGCGCTGATGTTCGAGAAGCCCTCCCTGCGCACGCGGATGACGTTCGTCGTCGCGGTCCGCGAGCTCGGCGGCGACGTGATCGAGATGCCGGCCGACACGGTGTTCGGCGGCCGCGAGTCCCTGGAGGACGTGGCCCGGAACGTCGAACGCTGGGTGTCGGCGGTCGTCGCGCGGACGTTCGAGCAGGCGCGGCTGGCCGCGTTCGCCGCCGCGGCGCCTCGCCTGCACGTCGTCAACGCGCTGACCAATGAAGAGCATCCCTGTCAGGTGCTCGCCGACATGCTCACCCTCGAGGAGCACCTCGGCCGGCTGCCGGGCCGCGTGCTCGCCTACGTCGGCGACGGCAACAACGTCGCGACGTCGCTCGCGCAGGCCGGCGCCATGCTGGGCGTGCACGTGCGGATCGCGACGCCCGAAGGCTTCGAGCTTCGGCCCGAGGTCGTCGCGCGCTGTCGCGATCTGGCAGCGCAGGGCGCCACGCTGACGCTGCTCCACGATCCGCAGGCGGCAGTGTCCGGCGCCGACGCGGTCTACACCGACGTGTGGACGTCGATGGGACAGGAAGCCGATGCCGCACGGCGCGAGGCGGCGTTCCGTCCGTACCAGGTGAACGCCGAGCTGATGGCGGCCGCCGCGCCCGGCGCGCTCTTCATGCACTGTCTTCCGGCGCACCGGGGGCAGGAAGTGACGGACGCGGTGATCGACTCGCCGGCGTCGGTCGTCTTCGATCAGGCCGAGAACCGGCTGCACACGCAGAAGGCGCTCCTCGCGCTGCTGATGAGCTGACGCGACCCGACGTGCCGCCACCGGATTCCTCGTCTCAGCGCGTCACCGCCGTCGTGCTCGATTTCGACGGCGTGATCGCCGACTCCGAACGCCTCCATCTCGGCGCGTTCCAGGAGGTGTTCGCCGCGCACGGCTGGACGATCGGCGACGCCGAGTACTTCGACCGGTACATCGGCTTCGACGATCGCGGCCTGGTGCTCGCCTATCTGGCCGATCGCGACCTCGTCGTGGCGCCGGCTCGGATCGAGGCCATCCTCGCGGCGAAGGCGCAGGCATTCGGCCGCCACCTCGCGTCGACCGACATCCTCTATCCCGGCGCCCGCACCGCGGTGCAACAGCTCGCGGGCGCGTATCGGCTCGCCATCGCGTCGGGAGCGCTCCATCACGAGATCGTGGCCATCCTGCGCACCGGCGGGCTGGCCGATCTCATTCCCGTCATCGTTGCCGCCGACGACGTCGCGGCGTCGAAGCCATCGCCTGAGCCGTACCTCGCGGCCGCTGCGAAGCTCGGCGTGCCGGCGTCGGCCTGCGTCGCGATCGAGGACTCGCCCGCCGGCCTGGCATCGGCGACCGCCGCGGGCATGCGCACGATCGCGGTGACGACCACGGCGCCGGTGCACGCCGTGCTCCACGCCGACCGCGTGGTCGCGGCGCTGCGCGACGTGACGCCGGCGCTCGTGGCAGAGCTTGGGAGGCCGGCGGCGCTGTGATAGCATCGACGGCAATGTCGCGGTTCCTCCATGTCCATCTCCACCATCACCACGGTCGGACGACCGGACGGTGGAGCTGCGCGTAGCGACGATTCGACCTCGCTCGATTGCTTAGCAGCCCGCCGGTTCTGGCGGGTCCCTGATCTTCCCCGCCATTTCCGCCGGCCAAGGATGTTCCGGTATGGATTTCTCGAAGCTCGACGGGCTCGTGCCCGCGGTGATTCAGGACGTCGACTCGCTCGAGGTCCTCATGGTGGGGTTCATGAACGACGAGGCGCTGCGGCGCACGCGTCTGACCGGCTTCGCCACGTTCTACTCTCGATCGCGCCAGAAGCTCTGGACGAAGGGCGAGACGTCGGGCAACCGCCTCGAGGTCGTCGAGCTGTTCACGGACTGCGACGACGACACGGTGCTGGTGAAGGTGCGCCGGCTCGGCGACGGCGTCGTGTGCCACACGGGCGCGCGCAGTTGCTTCTACACGCCGCTCTCGCGCGAGAACGCCAATGACGCTTAAGCTCGGCCTGCCCAAGGGCTCGCTGCAGGACGCGACCATCCAGCTCTTCGCGCGCGCGGGCTTCAACATCTACGTCAACTCGCGGTCGTACTATCCGACGATCGACGATCCCGAGATCGAGTGCCTGCTGATTCGCGCGCAGGAGATGGCCCGCTACGTGGGCGACGGCGTCATCGACGCGGGCCTGACCGGCCTGGACTGGATCGCCGAGCACGCGGCGGCCACCGGCCGCGACACCGTGGTGCCGGTGGCGGACCTCGTCTATGCGAAGCAGAGCTTCGGGCGGGTGAAGTGGGTGCTCGCCGTGCCGGAAGACTCGCCGTACCGGACGCCGAAGGACCTCGACGGCAAGACGATCGCGACCGAGCTCGTCCGCGCCACCGAGGCCTACTTCCGGCGGCAGGGCGTCGGCGTGAACGTGGAGTTCTCGTGGGGCGCGACCGAGGTCAAGCCGCCGGTGCTCGCCGACGCGATCGTCGAGGTGACGGAGACCGGCTCGTCGCTCCGCGCGAACCGGCTGCGGATCATCGACACGGTGCTGGAGTCGAACACGCAGCTCATCGCCAATGCCCAGGCGCTCGCGCACGCGGCCAAGCGGACGAAGATCGACAACATCGCGCTGCTGCTGCGGGCCGCGATCGAGGCGCACGGCCGCGTGGGCCTGATGCTCAACGTGCGGCGCGAGGACCTGCCCACGGTGCTGGGCCTGCTGCCCGCCTTGCAGCGGCCGACCATCTCGCCGCTCAGCGAGGACGGCTGGGTCGCGGTGAACACGGTGATCGAAGAGCGGACCGTCCGCGAGCTGATGCCGCGCCTCAAGGCCGCCAACGCGCAGGGCATCGTCGAGTACCCGCTCAACAAGATCGTGCTGTGATGCGCATCATCTCGACGACGGATCGCGCGGCGCTCGACCGGCTGGTGTCCCGCGACGCGGCGCGGCGGGCGGACGTGGAGCGCGACGCCGCGCGCATCGTGGCCGACGTCCGCGCCCGCGGCGATCGTGCCGTGCTCGATTGGACGCGCCGTCTCGATCGGCCGCTCGCGGCCGTCCGCCCGGTCGCCGCGGCCGAGCTGAAGCGCGGATGGTCCGAGACGCCCGCGGCCGTCCGCCGCGCGCTCAGGATGTCGGTGTCGCACCTGGAGAAGGTGGCCGCGAAGCAGGTGCCGAAGCCGTTCGCCGTCACGGTCACGCCGGGCGTGCGCATCGAGCAGCGCGTGCAGCCGCTCGCGCGCGTCGGCTGCTACGTGCCGGGCGGACGGTATCCGCTGCCGTCCACGCTGATCATGACCGTCGTGCCCGCGCGTGTCGCGGGCGTGCGCGACGTCGTCGCCGTGTGTCCGCGCCCCGCTCCGGCCGTGCTCGCGGCGGCCCTCGAGGCCGGCGCGTCGGAGGTCTTCGCCATAGGCGGCGCGCAGGCGATCGGCGCGCTCGCGTACGGCACGCGGGCGATCGCGCGGGTCGACAAGATCGTCGGGCCGGGCAACGCCTGGGTGACGGCCGCCAAGGCGCTCGTGTCGGCCGACTGCGCCATCGATCTGCACGCGGGCCCGAGCGAGATCGTCGTCGCCTCGGATCGCGGGCGGCCGGAGTGGATCGCGGCCGACCTGCTCGCGCAGGCGGAGCACGATCCGGCAGCGCGCGCGCTGCTCGTGACGACGCGCCGATCGCTCGCGACCGCGGTCGCGGCGGAAGTCGACCGGCAGATGCCTGCGACAGGGCCGGCGAGGCAGTCGATCACGTCGAACGGCGCGATCGTCGTCGCCACGACGCGGCGCGAAGCGGTGGCGGTGGTCAACCGGCTCGCGCCGGAGCACCTCGTCGTCGACGAGGAGGCCGACGTCGACGCGTTCCAGACGGCCGGGACGATCTTCGTCGGGAGATGGAGCGCGCAGGCCTCGGGCGATTACTGCACGGGATCGAATCACGTGCTGCCGACCGGCGGCGCGGGCCGGTTCCGGGGCGGGCTCAGCGCCGCCGACTTCGTCCGGGTCTTCAACGTGCAGCGGCTCACGCGGCGCGGCATTCGCGCCATCGGTCCAGCCGTCGTGGCGCTCGCGGACGCCGAAGGGCTCGACGCCCACGCGCGATCCGTCCGGGTGCGGCTGTGAGGTCCGCGCCGGAACCGATCGTGCCCGGCGGATTGCGGCTCCACTTCAACGAGAACACGGCGGGCTGCTCGGAGGCGGTGCGCACCGCGCTGCAGGCGCTCATTCGCGAGGACATCGCGTGCTACCCGGACGCAGCGGCCATCACGGCGAAGGTGGCACGCTGGTTCGGCGTCGACCGCGGATGCGTGCAGCTCACGAACGGTCTCGACGAGGGCCTCCAGATGGTCGCGCAGTACGGCGCATGGCACCTCGGCGACCGAATCTCCCAACCCGAGATCGTCGTCGTCGAGCCGGCCTTCGAGGTCTACGAGTCGTGCGCCGAGGCGGTCGGGGCCCGGCTCGTGCGCGTGCCGCCAGCCGCGCGGTTCGCGTTTCCGATCGAGGACGTGATCGGCGCGATCACGCCGGCGACGCGCGCGATGTATCTCACGGACCCGAACAACCCGACGGGCGTGGGCATTCCGGCGGAGGCGATCGACCGCGTCCTCGAGGCCGCGCCGCACGCGCTCGTCCTCGTCGACGAGGCCTACGCGGACTTCAGCGGCCGGACGCTGATCGGCCCCCGGCTCGATCGCGCGCGCCACCTCGTGATCGGCCGGACGTTCGCGAAGGCCCACGGCCTGGCGGCGCTGCGCATCGGCGCCCTCGTCGGGCATCCGCGGACGCTCGATCGGCTTCGCACCGTGCAACTGCCGTTCTCGGTCAACGTCGCCGCCATCGCGGCCCTGTCGGCCGCGCTCGACGATCGCCGCCATCTCGAGTGGTACGTGAGCCAGTCCGCCGCGTCGCGTGAAGCGATCTACGCGTTCTGCCGGCGGCGCGGCCTCGCGTTCTGGCCGAGCGAGGGCAACTTCGTGCTGCTCCGCGTGGGCGACGCCGCCGCGATCGCGGAGACGATGGCTGCCGCCCGCGTGTTCGTCCGCGACAAGTCGGACGCGCCCGGATGCGCCGGGTGCATCCGGCTCACGGCCGGCGTGCTCGACCACACGCGTCGAGCGCTCGATGTACTGGAGGATATCCTTGCGTCGCGCGCGCATTGATCGGCGAACCACCGAAACCTCGATCCGGCTGTCGATCGATCTCGACGGCCAGGGCCGCTACGACGTGCGGACCGGCGTCCGGTTCCTCGACCACATGCTGGAGCTCGTCGCCCGTCACGGCGGGTTCGACCTGACGATCGCCGCCGACGGCGATCTCGACGTCGACCAGCACCACACCGTCGAGGACGTCGGCATCGCGCTCGGCGAGGCCATGGCGAAGGCGCTCGGCGACAAGCGCGGCATCAACCGCGCCGGCTACTTCCTCATGCCGATGGACGAGACGCTCGCGATCGCCGCCATCGATCTCTCCGGCCGGCCGTTCGCCGTCGTCGATCTGTCGAAGGTGCGCGCCGCGCGCGTGGGCGATCTGCAGACCGAGCTCGTGCAGGACTTCTTCGAGGGGTTCGCGAACGCCGTTCGGGCCAACGTGCACCTGAAGGTGCTCTACGGCCGATCGAGCCACCACCAGATCGAGGCGACCTTCAAGGCGTTCGCGCGGGCGCTGCGCGTGGCGTGCGCGAAGGACCGGCGGCTCGCGCGCATGCTGCCGTCCACGAAGGGCCTGCTGTGATCGCGCTCGTCGACTACGGCGCCGGCAACCTGACGTCGGTGCTCAAGGGCTTCGCGGCCGTGGGCGCCAACATCCGCACCATCCGATCGGTCGACGGCCTCGACGGCGCCGCCGGCATCGTCATCCCCGGCGTGGGACACTTCAACGCGACGGCGTCGCTCGACGAATCGTGGCGCGGCGCGATCGGCCGCGCGGTCGAGCGCAGCGTCCCGCTGCTCGGCATCTGCCTGGGCCTGCAGTGGCTGTTCGAGGGCAGCGACGAGGCGCCCGATCTGCCGGGCATCGGCCTGATGCAGGGCCGCTGCTTCCGGCTGAGCGGCGACGTGAAGGTGCCGCACGTTGGATGGAACACGCTCGAGACCGGCGCACGCCGATCCCGATTGCTCGAAGGCGTGCCCACCCAGGCGTCGGCGTACTTCACGCACTCGTACGCGGCGCCGGTCGGGCCCGACACGGTGGCGGTCACGACCCATGGCGTGCCGTTCGCGTCGGCCGTCGAGCGAGCCGCGATCTTCGGCGCGCAGTTCCACCCCGAGAAGTCCGGGCACACCGGGTTGAAGATGCTCGAGAACTTCCTCCGCGTCGTCCAGACGGGCGGGCGATCGTGCTGACCAAGCGCCTCATCGCCTGCCTGGACGTCCGAGACGGCCGCGTGGTCAAGGGCGTCAACTTCGCCGGCCTGCGCGCCGCCGGTGATCCTGCCGAGCTCGCCGACCGGTACAACCGCGAGGGCATCGACGAGCTGACCGTGCTGGACGTCACCGCCACGCTCGAAGGCCGGCGCGCGCTGCTCGACACCGTCCGCGAGGTCTCGCGCCGCATCTTCATCCCGCTCGGCGTCGGCGGTGGCATCCGGTCGATGGACGACGCGAGGGCGGTGATCGACGCGGGCGCCGACAAGGTCAGCCTCAACAGCGCGGCGCTCGCCGATCCGTCGATCGTCACCGCGGTCGCGAACACGTACGGCAGCCAGGCGGTGATCGTCGCGATCGACGCCAAGCGGGGCGCGGACGGCTTCGAGGTGTTCGCGCGCAGCGGCACGACGCGCGCCCCGCGCGAGGCCGTCGCCTGGGCGCGCGAAGCCGCCGACCGCGGCGCCGGCGAGATCCTGCTCACCTCCATCGACCGCGACGGCACGCGTTCTGGCTTCGACTGCGAGCTCACGGCGGCCGTCAGCGACGCCGTGCCGATCCCGGTGATCGCGTCCGGCGGCGCAGGCGTGCCGGAACACTTTCTCGAGGTCTTCGAGGCCGGCCACGCGGACGCCGCGCTGGCCGCCTCCGTCTTCCATTTTTCCGAGCACGCCGTGCGCGACCTGAAGACCTTCCTCGCGCAGCACGGCGTGCCCATGCGCTTGGACTGGTAGGCACCCGTGCTCATTCCTTCAATCGATCTGATGGGCGGCCGCGTCGTCCAACTGCAGCAGGGCGAGAAGCTCGTGCTCGCGAGCGACGATCTGGACGGCTGGATCGACAAGTTCTCGGCGTTCCCGATCGTGCAGCTCATCGATCTCGACGCGGCGATGGGACGGCCCGCCAACGACGCCCTGGTCCGCCGCGTCGCGTCGGCGCTGCCGTGCCAGGTCGGCGGCGGCGTGCGATCGATCGAGCGCGCGCAGGAACTGCTCGCCGGCGGTGCCCGCCGCGTGATCCTCGGGTCGTCGCTCTTCAACGATCGCGGCGTCAACCGCGGCCGCGCCGAAGCGTTCGCGGAGGTGATCGATCCGGACCTGCTCGTCGGCGCGATCGACAGCAAGGGCGGCAAGGTCGTCGTCCACGGCTGGAAGACACCGATCCCCGTGACGCCGGAAGACGCCGCGCGCACGCTCGAGCCCTACGTGGGCGCGTTCCTCTACACCCACGTGGACACGGAAGGACTGTTGACCGGCCTGAACCTTTCGGCCGTCAAGTCCGTCCAGGCGGCGACGAAGCGGCGCCTCATCGCCGCCGGCGGCATCCGCAACCGCGAGGAGGTCGACACCCTCGATCGGCTCGGCATCGACGCCGTCGTCGGCATGGCGATCTACACGGGGGCGATGGAGATCAGACCGTAGCGAGAGCTGCGTTCGGATCGGCGGAACGGTGCTGCGAGTCGTGCGCCGTGCGCTTCGAGCGGCGGCTCGACGCGATGGCCGTCACGGACTCGCGGTTGAGAACGCTCACGCGGAGCAGGACAGGTCGAGCCACGACATCCGCGACATCACGAAATGCCGGATCGACGTCCAGGCGCGTCGGAGAATACCCGTCACGTGTCTGCCTCTTGACCGATCGCGGGCCGGTCGGTCGCTACGCCCAACTGAAGCCCTGCTTCGCGAGCGGCAGCGAACGCACGCGCGTGCCGGTCGCCGCGTGGATCGCGTTGCACACCGCGCCGAGCACCGGCGGCAGCGCCGGCTCGCCCAGGCCCGTCGGCGAGTACTGCGTCGTCAGGAAGTGGACGTCGATCTCCGGCGGCGCCTGGTTCATGCGCGTCGGCTGGTAGCGATCGAAGTTGCTCTCGACCGCGTGGCCGTTCGCGAACGTCACCTCCCAGTTCATGAGGTGGCTGAGCGCCTCGATGGCGCAGCCCTGCGCCTGGTTCACGGCGTTGCTCGGGTTGATGATCTGGCTGCCGATGTCGCCGACGGTCCAGATCCGGTGCACCCTGACCTTCTTGGCCGCGTCGACGCTGACGTGGGCGACCGACGCGAAGTAGCCGAGATGACTGAAGTGGAAGCCGACGCCCATGCCCGAGCCCCGGGGCATGGTCGTCTTCGCCCAGCCCGAGCGATCGCGCACGGCGCGCAGCACGCTGCTCATCCGCTCCGCGTTGAAGATCGACGCCGGGTTCGGCGCGCCGCCGCCGCGGCCGCCGGCTCCGGGCGCCGCAGGCGGCGGCAGGGGAATCGGCGTGTTCGACAGCAGATCCAGCCGGAACTCGATCGGATCCCTGCCGGCGGCGACCGCCAGCTCGTCGAGGAACGACTGCATCACGAAGGCGATGCCGTTGCTGCCCGGAGCGCGCATCGCGCCGGTCGGGAAGCCGAGCGGCATGAGCGATCGGCCGTACGCGTAGTGCTGCACGAAGCGCGCGGGAAACTCCATGGCGCTCATGTCGGCGCTGGCGGCCACGCCCTGCCCGGCGCCGTACGTCACGAAATGGTTGCGCCACCCGGCGATCCGGCCTGATGCGTCGATGCCGGCTTTCAGGAAATGGAAGCCGCCGGGCCGATAGAAATCGTGCTGCACGTCCTGCTCGCGCGTCCAGAGCAGCTTCACCGGCGTGCCGTTGAGCTCTTTCGCGATCCACGACACTTCGGCAACGTAGTCGTTGGTCAGCCGACGGCCGAAGCCGCCGCCGCCGCGAAGCTGGTGCATCGTGATGTCGGCCGGCGTGATGCCGAGCGTCGTCGCGGCGAGCTGCAGGCCGTTGGCGGGCGTCTGGCTCGGCGTCCACAGCTCGAGCTTGCCGTTGGCGAAACGCGCGGAGGCGTTCTGCGGCTCCAGCGGCGCGTGCGACAGGAACGGATACGAGTACGCCGCCTCGACCACCTTCGCGGCGCCCGACAGCGCGCGCTCCACGTCGCCATCGGTCCGCACCCACGTCTGCGGCGTCTGCGGCCCGAGCTCGGCGGCCTGCCGCGCGAAGCCGGCGCTCGACTGCGCCGACGTCGCGCCCTCGTTCCACGTGACCTTCAACTTCTCGCGCGCGGTCTTCGCCTGCCACCAACTGTCCGCCACGATGGCGACGCCGCCCAGCAGGCCGGTCAGCACGGTGCCGCCCTCGACGACGAACGCGTGGCGGACGCCGGGCATCGCCCCGATCTCGTCGAGGTTCGCGCTCACGACCTTGCCGCCGTACACGGGGCACTTCTCGAAGACCGCATAGAGCATCCCCGGCAGCGTGAAGTCGATCGAGAAGATCGGCTTGCCGGTGACGATCGCGGCGTTCTCGACGCCCGGCGTCGGCTTGCCGATGATCCGGTACTCCTTCGGATCCTTGAGCTCGATGTCCGACACGGCGGGCGGCGGGAGCGCGGCCGCTCTCGCGGCGATCTCGCCGTAGCCCACGGACCGGTTGCTCGCGCGATGCTGCACGCGGCCGGACGACGTGGTGCACTCGGCTTCGGGCACGCTCCAGGTGGACGCCGCGGCCGAGACGAGCATCATGCGCGCCGCCGCGCCCACCTGCCGGAGCGGCGTCCAGTTGTTCGGCGTGGCCGTGCTGCCGCCGGCCGACTGCGGGCCGTACACCGCAGGGTTCACGTCGGCCTGCTCGATGCGGACGACGCTCCAGTCCACGTCGAGCTCGTCCGCGATGATCATGGGCAGGTGCGTCTTCGGCCCCTGCCCCACTTCCGGGTTCTTGGCCGTGATGTACACCGTGCCGTCCGGCATGATGCGCACGAACGCGTTCGGCGACCAGAGCGCCGGCGGCTGCGCCTGCGCGGCGCTCTCGGACGGCTTCAGATAGAGCGCGAGCAGCATGCCGCCGCCCCCGATCGCGCTCACGCGGAAGAACGCACGACGATCCATGAGCACGCTCTGCACGGCGCCTCCTACGAAATCCCGGCTTCGCTGCCGCTCGCTCGCCTCGCGGTGCACGGCGCGGCCACTCAGTCGTTGCCGGCGCCGTTGGGCCCGGCGAGGTTGAGCGACGCCTGCCGAATCGCCTGGCGGATGCGGAGGTACGTGCCGCAACGGCAGAGGTTGCCGCTCATCGCGCCGTCGATCTGGGCGTCGGTCGGATTGGGCGTGCGGGCGAGCAGCGCGACGGCCGACATGATCTGGCCGGCCTGGCAGTAGCCGCACTGCGGGACGTCGATGTTCATCCACGCGCGCTGAACCGGATGGCTGCCGTCAGCCGACAACCCTTCGATCGTCGTCACGCGCTTGCCCGCGGCCGCCGACACGGGCGTGCTGCACGAGCGGATCGGCTGGCCATCCAGGTGCACCGTGCAGGCGCCGCACTGCGCCACGCCGCAGCCGAACTTGGTGCCTTTGAGGCTGAGCACATCGCGGATGACCCACAGAAGAGGCATCTCGGCAGGCACGTCGACAGTCGTCGGCCGCCCATTGACGGTCAAGGTAAACGCCATGGAAGCTGCTCCAGGAGTATTCAGTTTTAAACTAGGTACGCCGTGACAGCAAGCGCAACCGTCAGGCCGAGCGCGTCGCCCTACGAACGCATGGCCGAGCTCTCGGCCGCCGGCCGCCGGTTCGCCGTCGCAACCGTGGTGCGGACCCACGGCAGCACGCCCCAGACGGTGGGCGCCAAGCTCATCGTGACGGACGATCCGGCGGACCGGCCGTTCGGCACGCTCGGCGGCGGGTGCGTCGAAGCGGACGCGATGCTCGCCGCCCGGGATGCCCTCGGCGGCGCCGGCCGATCGCTCCGCGAGTACCGCTTGAACGAAGAGCTCGACTGGAACACGGGGCTCGTGTGCGGCGGCACGATGTGGATCCTCGCGGAGCCTGGCGGCGACGCGCTCGCCGTCGCGGGCCGCGACCTCACGGCCGATCTCGCGCGCGCCGCCGGCGGCGGCCCCGCGCTCGCCGTGATCACGCGCCTCGAGCGCGCCGGGCGCGGCTTCGAGCTCGACCGCCGCATGGCGGTGTTCGCCGACGGCCGGCGCGTGGGCACGCTCGGTGATCCGATCGAGGACGCGCGCGCGGCCGACGCTGCCATCGCGCAGTTCCAGCACGGCCCGCCGCGGCTCGTCAGGGCCGACGACCAGCACGACCTGCTCATCGAGCCGGTGGCCGGCCGCCCCCATCTCGTCATCGCCGGCGGCGGTCACGTGGCGAAAGCCCTCGCCCGGCAGGCGCAACTGCTCGACTTCGACGTCACCGTGCTCGAGGATCGGCCCGAGTACGCGAACCGCGAGCGGTTCGACGGCGCTCACGTCGTGCTCGCCGGCGTGGCCCACAGCATCGCGTCGCTCGACTACGGCGCTCAGACGTTTCTCGTCGTCGCCACGCGCGGCCACAAGATGGACGCCGAGTGCGTGCTGGCGGCGGCGCGCACGACCGTGCGCTACATCGGGCTGCTCGGCAGCCGCCGCAAGACGGTGCTGATTGCCGACATGCTGCGCGACCACGGCGTGCCCGAATCGAGGCTGGCCGCCATCCACGCCCCCGTCGGCCTCGACCTCGGCGGCCGGTCGCCGGCCGAGATCGCGTTGTCCGTCCTCGCCGAGATCACGCAGATCCGCTACGGCGGCACGGGTCTGCCGCTGAGCCGGCTCTCGTCATCCACCTGATCGTGCTTTGTCGCCTTTGTCGCGGAGACATCACCATGCTGCGTCGTCGCCTGACCGTGCCCTCGACCGCCGTGCTCGGCCTCGCCATCGCCGGTACGCTCACGGCCCAACGCGGCCCCGTGCCGGATCCGCTCGTGCGCGAGAACGTGACGACCAGGCTGGCGCCTCACACGTACGTGATTCCCGACGGCGACGTCGGCCTCGTCCCCAACGTCGGCATCGTCGTCGGCAGCCGGGCGACGCTCGTGATCGATCCCGGCCTCGGGCGGCGCAACGGCGAGACGGTGCTCCGCGAGGTGGCGAAGGTCAGCCGGAACACCGAGCTCTACATCGCCTCGACGCACTTCCACGCCGAGCACACGACGGGCTACGTCGCGTTTCCCGCCTCGGCGAAGTACGTGAACTCGAAGGTGCAGGAGGCCGAGTTCGAGCAGGGCGGCATGCAGATGGTGCAGATGTTCTCGGGCCGATCGCCGGCGACCGCCGAGATCCTGAAGGACGCTGCGAGACGGCCCGCCGACATCACCTTCGACCGCGAGCACCGTCTGGATCTCGGCGGCGTGGCCGTCCGCTTCGTCGTCGTCGGCCCGACGCACACGCGCGGCGACACCGGCTTCTTCGTCGAGGGCGACAACGTTCTCTTCGCCGGCGACGTCGTGATGAACAGCTCGTTTCTGGCGGCGAACGCGGCATCGAGCGCGAAGGCCTGGCTGGCGGCGTTCGACACGTTCCAGGCGTTGAAGCCGCAGATCATCGTGCCCTCGCACGGCGCCGTCGGATCCGGTGGGCTCATCGAGGCGAACCGCGCGATCGTGCAGACGATTCAGACCCGCGCGCGGGCGCTCAAGGCGCAGGGCAAGTCCGCGGACGAGACGGCAACCGCCGTGCAGGCCGAACTGCAGGCCGCGCACCCGGCATGGCCGAGGGCGAACGGCATCACGGCGCTGGCGCGCGCCGCCTACGCGGAAGCGCCGTAGCCAGAACGCCATGCCGGCATCGCCGGGCGATCGCCCGCGCGGCTGTCGGCAGCGTCGCGACGCGTTCTTCGAGGAAGCGCAACCGATCGCGCGGAAGCTCATCGCGAGGTCGTGGACGCCGCGCTCGCCCCGGAAGCGCCGCGAAGTGCGCGGCCTCGTCCGGCCTAGGCGCGAAGGCTCAGCGGTTGGCCTTCACGGCGGCTGCCACGGCCGGGTCGATCTCCGGATAGCGAAACACGAACCCGGCGTCGACGGCGCGCCGTGGCACGACGCGCTGCCCTTCGATCAGCATCGCCTGCGCCATCTCGCCGTACACGAGCCGCAGGAAGAAGGGCGGCACCGGCAGGACGCTGGGCCTGTGCAGCGCGCGGCCCAGCGCGGCTGAGAACCGCGCGTTGGTCACCGGGTTCGGCGACGTGGCGTTGTACACGCCCTCGACCGCCGGCGTCGCGATCGCCCACAGCACCATCGACACGAGATCGTCCTCGTGGATCCAGGACAGGTACTGGCGGCCGCTGCCGATCGGCCCGCCGGCGAAGAGCAGGAACGGCACCTTCAGCCGCGCGACCACGCCGCCGCGGCTGGACACGACGACGCCCGTCCGGAGCGTGACGAGACGACAGCCGAGCGCTGCCGCCGGCTGCGCTTCCGCTTCCCACGCCTGACAGAGCTCCCCGAGGAAGTCGCGGCCGGCGGGGAACGACTCGTCCACCTCGCGCGCGCCGTCGCCGGTGCCGTAGTAGCCGACAGCCGATCCCTGGACGAAGACGGCCGGCCGGCGCGTCGCGGCCCGCACCGCCGCCACGAGGCTGCGGGTCGGCAGCACGCGGCTCGCTCGCAGCTCCCGCTTGCGTGCATCCGTCCAGCGGCGATCCGCGATGCCGGCGCCCGTGAAGTTGACGATCGCATGGGCCCCGTCGATTTCGGCTGCCCACGCGCCGCTCGTCCCATCGGGCTGCCACGCCGCGCGCCGAATCCTCGAATCGCCGCTCGACCCTGCACTGCGGCTCAGCACGACGACGTCGTGGCCATCGTCCGCCAGCCGCCGCGCCAACGCGCCCCCGATCAGCCCCGTCCCGCCCGCGATGATGATCTTCGTCACGGCTCACACCAAGTCGCCCGGCACGTCCACGTCGTGCAACACGCCGGCGTCCTCGACCGGCAACTCGACCGGCGGGCCGCCCGCCGCAGCCTGAAACGCGTCCTTCAACGTTCCCCGCGGATCGCCCTTCGCCGCGATGGCGTCGCAGACGACGCGAGGAAGCGCCACGGGATGACCGCGCTTCGGCCCGACGGCCGGAACGACGACGCGGCCGGTCGCGCGGCATGCGTCGACGACGGCGCGCACGGTGGCGGGCTGCACGAAGGGCATGTCGGCGGGAAGCACGAGCACGGGCGATCCGGCCGCAGCGATCAACCCGGCATGAATGGACGAGAACATCCCGCGGTCCGGTTCCGGGTTGACCACCGTCGTGACGCGCGAGTCGTCGAGAAGGCCGACCAGCTCGCGCGGCGCCTCAGGGCCGATGACCACGACGACGTCGTCGATGCCGCCGGCGGCGAGAGCCTCGAGCGTCCGGCGAATCAACGGCCGGCCCTGCACGTCGGCGAGAAGCTTCGGGCCGCCGAATCGCGACGAGCGTCCGGCGGCCGGAACCACGGCGGAGGGTGTGACGTCGGCCACGCGTCATCGTAGAGCAGTTCCGAGATGCGCCGCGATGGCTTGTCGGCCGCGGGCGGGTTCCGTTATCTTGTCAGCCGGTCACCCGACAACCATTCCGATCCGGCGGCTGTGTGCCCGATGCGTGGCCCGGCCGTCGATGGAGGCGTCATGACGCGCTGGATCCGCGGTTCGTTTCCGATCGCGATCGTCCTCGGCATCGCGGCTGGCGGCACGCGCGCCGGCACCGCGCCCACCGCGGCGATCGGCCTCTTCGACGGCAGCACCGACATCGGCGCGCCGTCGACGATCGGGCCGGGCTCGGCGACGTACGACGCGAGCCGCCAGGTCTACCGCGTCACCGGCGGCGGCGAGAACATGTGGGCGCGCGCCGATCACTTCCACTACGTCTGGAAGAAGGTCTCGGGCGACGTGATGCTCACGGCCGATGTCACGTTCGCCGGCTCGAAGCCCGAGACCGGCACGCCCAACGGCCATCGCAAGGGCGTGCTGGTGCTGCGGCAGACACTCGACGGCGACAGCGTCTACGCCGACGCCGCCGCGCACGGCGACGGGCTCACGTCGCTGCAGTGGCGCGCCGAGAAGGGCGACGTCACGCACGAGGTGCAGACGGATCTCGCCGGCCCGCGCCGGCTCCGGATCGAGAAGCGCGGCGACTACGTCTCGATGTCGGTCGCCGATCCCGGCGGCCAACTGCGGCCGGCAGGCGGGGCCGCGCGCGTGCCCTTCGCGGGGGAGTTCTACATCGGCATCGGCGTGACCGCGCACGACACCGGCCGGCTCGAGACCGTCGAGTTCTCGAACGTGCAGATCGCCACGCCGCCGTCGGCGACGGGACGCACGACGCTCGTCAACACGCTCGAGACGATCAGCCTCGCCTCCAAGGACCGCCGCGTCGCGTACGTCGTCACACAGCGCGATCGGATCGAGGCGCCGAACTGGTTCCCGGACGGGACCAACACGCTGTACTTCAACAATGGCGGCCGCCTGTACCGCGTACAGGCCGATCCGCCCGGCGCGCCGCGGAATCCGAACCGGAGGAGCACGCCGGAGGCGGTCGACCTCGGCCCGCTCACGCGCATCAACAACGACCATGGCGTGACGAAGGATGGCGAGCTGTGGGCGATCAGCGATCAGTCCCAGGTCGTCAACGGGCAGCGCCCGTCGCTGATCTACACCGTGCCGGCTGGCGGCGGCGCGCCGACGCGCGTCACCGAGCTGGGACCGTCCTACTTCCACGGGTGGTCGCCCGACGGCAGAACGCTCGCCTACTGCGGCGAGCGCAACGGCAACTTCGACGTCTACACCGTCTCCGCCGGCGGCGGCCCGGAGCGGCGCCTCACCACGGCGGCGGCGAAAGACGACGGCCCGGAGTTCTCACCGGACGGGCAGCACATCTACTTCAACTCCGATCGCAGCGGGTCGATGCAGGTGTGGCGGATGAAGGTGGACGGATCCGAGCAGGAGCAGATCACCAACGACCGCTTCGAGAACTGGTTCCCGCACGTCGCGCCGAACGGACAGGTGATGGTGTTCCTGAGCTACGCGCCGGGCTCGGGCGATCATCCGGCCAACAAGGACGTCGTGCTGCGGCGCATGAACCTCCAGACGCGCGCCGTCGATGCGCTGGCCGAGCTGTTCGGCGGCCAGGGCACGATCAACGTGTCGTCGTGGTCGCCGGACAGCCGCTATCTCGCCTTCGTGAGCTATCAGATCGTGCCCGAGTGAGCGCGCCGGTCCGTGAGCGAGCGCAGCTCACGTCGGTTCCGGCCCGGCGAGAGTGGCGCGAGCGTCTCGAGCAGCGCACGTTCTCGCTCGAGCGCACCCCGCATGCTCGTACCGGTTCGACGCTAGCCCTCGGATGACGCGAGGACCACTTCGTAGCCCAACGAGCCCAGCGTTCGCGCGAACGTCGTGTCGGAATCATCCCCATCACCTTCGGGTGTGCCGAGCACGAGCGTGGACCGCGTGGGGGCCACCTGGGCCAGGTCCGACACGGAGTGGAGATCGAGAATCGCGATACCGACGACGTCGAAGCTGCCGGCGAGACTGAGTGCGGCTTTCAAGGCACGACGTCGCCGTTCGTCGAGGCTGTCGCCGGCGCCGCTACCCACTGGCAGCGGCGGCTGCGCAAGCAGGCGACGGTCGTGTGCGGACACCAGCATCGTGACCTTGCCGGTACGCTGACGAGCCAGTTCAGACGCCGCTCCGAGCGCCGTGACGGTGGCACGCGGCGTCGTGGCAATGACGTACACGTCCACCGACGCGGCTGCGCACCCAATGGTCACAGCACCCTGCCTCGCAAGACCGCGACTGCACCCATCGACGTAATCGGTCGCCTCCTTCTGCCGACAGCGTAGAGAACCGCGCCGAAGAAAGGCCTGAGAAGTCCCTGAAGAAGCCCTGAAGGTCTTCAGGGTTTTTTCAGGGACTTCTCGGCCCGTTTTCAGGAGCAGATCCCTATCGTTGAGAGGAGCGTTACGTCATGGCCCGCGCACGCGTGGAACCTGCACGGTGGTGTGGAATTCCGGACGCTCGGCGACACGACCACGGCGCTGAACGGCGGCGACGGCCGGCGCGTCGTTGGCTCTCTTGGTATTGGGTGTTCGTACTGAGGTGACCTGTGCTGGACGTCGTGTTCTTGGGCGTGGTGGTGGTGTTCTTCGTCGTCAGCCTCGGGTACGTGCGCGTCTGCGACTGGCTGATGAAGTGAGGTGGGTCGTGGGGCTCGATTACGCCATCGGTCTGGCCGTGAGTGCGGCGATGCTCGCGTATCTCGTCGTCGCGATGCTGAAGCCGGAGAAGTTCTGAGATGACCACGAACGGCTGGCTTCAGATCCTGTTCTTCCTGCTCGCGCTGCTCGCGGTGACGCCTCCGCTCGGCGCGTACATGGCACGCGTCTTCTCGCGCCAGCGCACTCGGCTCGATCCCGTGCTGTGGCCGCTCGAGCGGCTCGTCTACCGCGCGACGGGCGTGGACGAGACGCGCGAGATGCGCTGGACCGAGTACGCCGTGGCGGTGCTCCTCTTCAGCGGCGTCTCACTGGTCGTCCTGTATGCAATCCAGCGCCTGCAAGGCGTGCTGCCCTGGAATCCGCAGGGCCTCCCGGGCGTCGCTCCGGCGCTGGCGTTCAACACGGCGGTGTCGTTCGCCACCAACACGAACTGGCAGGCCTATGGTGGCGAGTCCACCATGAGCTACTTCACGCAGATGGCCGGCCTCGCGTACCACAACTTCGTGTCCGCTGCCACGGGCATGGCGGTGGCGATTGCGTTCATTCGCGGCATTGCGCAGCGCGAAAAGGAGACGCTCGGAAACTTCTGGGTGGATCTGGTGCGAGCGTCCCTGTGGATCCTGCTACCCATCGCCGTCGTCGGGGCGTTGTTCCTCGTGTCCCAGGGTGTGGTGCAGAACCTCAGGCCGTACGACACCGTGCACACGGTCGAGGGCGCAACGCAGGTGATCGCGCAGGGTCCGGTCGCGTCCCAAGAGATCATCAAGCAGTTCGGCACGAACGGCGGCGGCTTCTTCAACGCGAACGCCGCGCACCCGTTCGAGAATCCGACGCCGCTCTCGAACTTCGTCTTGATGTTCGGCATCTTCGCGATTTCCGCGGGGTTGACCTACACGCTGGGCTCGATGACGGGATCCCGCCGCCACGGGTGGGCCGTCTGGGGTGCCATGGCGTTTCTGTTCCTCCTGGGCGTGAGCGTGGCGTACTGGGCGGAAGCGCGCGGCAACCCGTTGCTGACCGCCGCTGGCGCGGATCAGACGGTGACGCCGATGTCGTCGGGCGGCAACATGGAGGGCAAGGAAGTCCGCTTCGGCATCGCCAATACCGCGCTCTTTGCGACGGTGACGACCGATGCGAGCTGCGGCGCGATCAATGGCTGGCACGACTCGTTCACGCCGCTCGGCGGGCTGGTCCCACTCGCGAACATGCAGCTCAGCGAGGTCGTGTTCGGCGGCGTGGGTGCCGGCCTCTACGGCGTGCTCGTCTACGTCATCCTGTCCGTCTTCATCGCCGGCCTGATGGTCGGACGGACTCCCGAGTACCTGGGCAAGAAGATCCAGGCGTTCGAGGTCCAGATGGCGATGCTGACGGTCCTGATCTTCTCGCTCGTGATCCTGCTGTTCACGGCCGTCTCGGCCGTCTCGCCGGACTTCGGCACCGCCAGCGTCTTCAACCCCGGCCCGCACGGCCTGTCGGAGATCCTCTACGCCTATTCGTCGGGCGCCGCGAACAACGGATCGGCCTTCGGCGGGCTGAGCGTCAACACCAACTGGTACAACACGACGATCGGCCTCGCCATGCTCTTCGGCCGCTTCTTCATGATCATTCCGCCGCTCGCGATCGCGGCGAGCTTGGGCCGCAAGAAGCACGTGCCGCCCTCGCTGGGCACGTTCCCGGTGACGACGCCGCTCTTCAGCGCGCTGCTCGTGGGCGTCATCGTGGTCGTCGGCGCGTTGACCTTCTTCCCGGCCCTCAGTCTCGGGCCGATCGTCGAGCACTTCCTGATGCAGAACGGGCAGGTCTTCTAATGGCGACACAGGCGCAGGCTCGGGCACGCTCGATCTGGGATGCCCGGATCGTCCGCCGCGCGACGGCGGACGCACTCCGGAAGCTGCATCCGCGAACGATGGCGCGCAACCCGGTGATGTTCGTAGTCGAAATCGGCAGCGTGCTCACCACGTGGCGGCTGGTCCAGGATGCGATCACCGGTCGAGGCGATCTGTTCTTCGAGTTCCAGATCACCGCATGGCTGTGGTTGACGGTGCTGTTCGCCAACTTCGCGGAGGCCATGGCCGAAGGCCGAGGCAAGGCACAGGCGGACACCCTGCGAAAGACCCGCACGGAGACCGTGGCGAACAAGCTCACCGCTGGCGATCGGATCGAAAAGGTCCCGGCCCCGACGCTCCGAAAGGGCGATGTGGTCATCGTCCATGCAGGCGAGTTCATTCCAGGAGACGGGGAGATCGTCGAAGGCGTCGCCTCCGTCGACGAGTCCGCCATCACCGGGGAATCGGCGCCGGTCATCCGCGAGTCCGGCGGCGACCGCTCGGCCGTGACGGGCGGGACGCGCGTCATCTCGGACTGGATCAAGGTCCGCATCACCTCCGACCCCGGTCACACCTTCCTCGATCGCATGATTGCGCTCGTCGAGGGTGCCGAGCGTCAGAAGACGCCGAACGAGATCGCGCTCAACATCCTGCTCGCGGGCCTCACGATCGTGTTCCTGATCGCGGTGGTGACGTTGCAGCCGTTCGCGGTGTATTCGGGCGCGCCGCAGACGCTCTTCGTCCTGGTGTCGCTCCTGGTGTGCCTGATACCGACGACCATCGGCGGTCTGCTGTCGGCGATCGGGATCGCCGGCATGGATCGCCTCGTCCAGCACAACGTGCTGGCGATGTCCGGCCGGTCAGTGGAGGCCGCCGGCGACGTGCACACGCTGCTGCTCGACAAGACGGGCACCATCACGTTGGGCAACCGGCAGGCCGCGGAGTTCATTCCGGTGACCGGCGTGACGGACGGCGAGCTGGCGGACGCGGCCCAGTTGGCCTCGCTGGCCGACGAAACCCCCGAAGGGCGATCCATCGTCGTCCTGGCGAAGGAGAAGTACCACATTCGCGGTCGCGAGCTCGCGGACAAGGAAGCGACGTTCATCCCGTTCTCGGCGCAGACCCGCATGTCCGGCATCGATGTGGACGGACGGCAGATCCGGAAGGGCGCATCGGAGGCGATCACGGCCTACGTCACCGCCAATGGCGGCGCGATCACGCCGGAGCTTCGGCGCGCCGTCGACACCATCGCCCGGGCCGGCGGTACGCCGCTCGTGGTGGCCGACAAGGCGCGCGTCCTCGGCGTCATCGCGCTCAAGGACATCGTCAAGGGCGGGATGCGTCAGCGGTTCGCCGCGCTCCGGGCGATGGGGATCAAGACCGTCATGATCACGGGCGACAACCCGTTGACCGCGGCGTCGATCGCGGAAGAGGCCGGCGTGGACGACTTCCTCGCCCAGGCGACCCCTGAAGACAAGATGACGCTCATCAAGCGCGAACAGGCGGACGGCAAGCTCGTCGCGATGACGGGCGACGGCACGAACGACGCGCCGGCCCTGGCGCAGGCCGACGTCGGCGTCGCGATGAACACCGGGACGCAGGCCGCGAAGGAAGCCGGCAACATGGTCGACCTCGATTCGAACCCGACCAAGCTCATCGAGATCGTCGAAATCGGCAAGCAGTTGCTCATCACGCGGGGTGCGCTGACGACGTTCTCGATCGCGAACGACGTGGCGAAGTACTTCGCCATCATTCCTGCGATGTTCCTGGCGACCTATCCCGTCCTCGACGCGCTGAACATCATGGGTCTGCGGACGCCGCAGTCGGCGATCCTGTCGGCGGTCATCTTCAACGCGCTCATCATCGTCGCCCTGGTGCCGCTGGCCCTGCGCGGCATTCCGTATCGTGCGATCGGCGCCGCCGCCCTGCTGCGGCGGAACCTGCTGATCTACGGCATCGGCGGGATTGTCGTCCCCTTCGCCGGGATCAAGCTCATCGACGTCCTCATCGGCGTCCTCCATCTGGCGTGAGGATCTCCCCATGACACTCGTGCAACAGCTTCGGATCGCATGCTCGATGACGATCGTCACGACGGCCATCTTGGGGATCGCCTATCCGCTGGCCATCACGGGGGTGGCGCAACTGGCGTTCCCCGCCCAAGCCAATGGCCAACTGATCGAGCGGAACGGAATCGTCGTCGGGTCACGGTTGATCGGGCAGGGCTTCTCGTCCGCGGGCTACTTCCGGTCGCGGCCGTCGGCCACGAGCACGCCCTATGACGCCGCGAACTCGGCGGGCAGCCAACTCGGGCCGACCAACAAGAAGCTCATCGACGCAGTCGAAGCGAACGTCGAGGCGGCACGCCGGGAGAATCCGCGGGCGCCCGTCCCCATCGATCTGGTGACGACCTCCGCATCGGGCTTCGATCCGCACCTCTCGCCGGCGGCGGCCGACTTCCAGGTGCCACGGGTCGCGCGGGAACGCGGCATCTCAGAGGCCGACGTCCGCCGTCTCGTGGCCGCGCACACGGAGGACCGACAGTTGGGGTTCTTCGGCGAGCCGGGCGTCAACGTGCTGGAGCTGAACCTCGCGCTCGATCGTGACCATCCGACGAAGCGGTAGGCGCGATCAGCGCTTCTCGAACACGAGCAGCCACCAGGGATCGTCGGAGGGCCGGTCGATGAACCGATCGTCGCGCATCACCAGCTCGAAGCCCTGCGCCAGGACGACGGGCTCGGCCTCGGAAGGATCGAGACCATGAGACCGGCCGGTTCCTGCGCCATGCCCAGCGTCGTGGAGACCGAGATCGACCACGGTGGTGCCGGCTCTCAGGTTCAGGTGGCGCAGGACGTCGCCCGGCCGCTGCCAGGTGTCACGTTCCCGCTCCACCTCGGTCAACACACGGAGCGTGCTCACCCCCTGGTAGAGCACGAACGCGATCGGGACGACGATGAAGGCGGCGACGAGCGACAGGACGAGTCGTTTCACGGGTCCGTCCCATGTTCTCACCACACGGCGAACGTGGAGCGAGCGCGTCGACCGTACGCCCACGCGAGGTGATGCGCATGGCTGAACGACGTCCGACCGCCGATGCGCTCCTCGAGCGAATCAAAGAGCGAGATCGCGCGCGTCTCCGTATCTACATCGGCGCGGCGCCGGGCGTCGGCAAGACCTACGAGATGCTCCAGGAAGCCCATGCGCTGCGCGGGCGCGGGCTCGACGTCGTCATCGGGTTCGTCGAAACCTACGGCCGCGCCGAGACACAGGCGCAGGTCAAGGACCTGGAGGTCGTTCCACGGCGCACGGTCGACTATCGGGGCGTGGTGTTGGAGGACATGGACGTCGACGCCATCATCCGGCGCAAGCCACAGGTCTGCGTCGTCGACGAACTGGCGCACACCAACGTGCCAGGCAGCCGTCATCAGAAGCGCTACGAGGACGTATTGGACATTCTCGATGCGGGCATCCACGTGCTCACGGCGGTGAACATTCAGCACCTCGAGACGCTCAACGATGCGGTGGCGCGAACGACGGGTGTGCGCGTGCGCGAGACGGTTCCCGACACGTTTCTCGATCGGGCGGACGAGGTGATCAACGTCGATGTCACGGTCGAGGAGCTGCGCAATCGCTTGCGTGAAGGCAAGATCTACAGGCCCGAGAAGGTGGAGCAGGCCCTGTCCAACTTCTTCCGAAAGGGCAACCTCTCGACGTTGCGCGAGCTGGCCTTGCGCGCGGTGGCAGACGAAGTCGGAGAGAAGGCGGCGAGCTATCGCGCCCGCGAAGGCCTGGAGCCCGCGCTGATTCCCGAGCGCGTGATGGTGTGCATGAGCTCGAATGCACTCGCACCACGTGTCATCCGCACGGGCGCGCGGATTGCCGGGCGGTTGGGCTCCAAGTGGTACGCGGTGTACGTCGAGACGCCACGCGAACAACCGGGACGGATCGATGAGACCGATGCGGAGGCGCTGCGCGAGAACGTCCGGCTGGCGGAGAGCCTCGGGGCGATCGTCGTGCGGGTGAAGGCCGACAAACCCGCCGAGGGCTTGATCGCATTCGCGCAGCGTGAGGGCGTCACGCACGTCATCTTCGGTCAGACGGCGCGTGCGCGATGGGAGCTGATCTGGAGGGGCTCGACGCTCGACAAGTTCCTGAGCGCCGTGCCGGACGCCGCCGTGCAAGTCGTGCCATTGACCGAGAGCACCTGAACCTCGGGCTGCCGAACGGCGGATTGAAGCATAGGGCACGTCATGACCAAGATCCCGCGTCACCTGATTCTCGGGCTCTCCTGCCTCGCTGTCGTCGCTGGCTGCGACGTCAATTCCGCCCTCGAGCGGCTGTCAGAAGCGCGCCAGGTCTCGTCGGACCTCCAGATTCAGTTCACCACCGCAGCCGACTCGGCGAACAAAGCCGTGATGGCCGACACGGACGACGCGTCGATGGCGTTCGCCGCGGACGCCGATGCCGCCAAGGCCGAAGTCCTCAGGAGCGTCGATGCGCTCCGCTCCCTGCTCCAGGGCCTTCGGTACACGGAGGAGACCCAGAGTCTCGAGAGGTTCGCGACGCAGTTCGCGGCGTACAGCGCGCTCGATCGACGCGTTCTCGATCTCGCGGTCGAGAACTCGAACGTCAAGGCGCAGCGTCTGTCCTTCGGGCCTGCGTTCGAGGCGGCGGATGCGTATCGCGATTCGCTCGAAGCCATCGCCGCATCCGTTCAAGGGAGAGAGATGTGGCACGGCAGGGCGCTCGTGGCGACCGCGATTGGCGCCGTTCGCGAGATTCAGGCGTGGCACGCGCCCCATATCGCCGAGCCCTCCGATGCGACGATGGGCCGGATCGATCGACGCGTGCGGCAGGCCGAGACCACGGCACGCGCCGCACTCGCGTCGCTCGATTCCGTGATCGGTCCGGCGTCGACACCTCGGCTGGCCGAAGCCCGCGCCGCGCTCGACCGATTCATGACGCTCACGAATCAGGTCATCGAGCTGTCGCGTCGCAACACGGACGTTCGTTCCCTGGCGTTGTCGCTGACGGAGAAGGGGAAGCTCACGACGGCCTGTCAGTCCAGTCTCCGGGCGCTTCGAGACGCGCTGGCCAAGCGAGGCTTCACCGGGACGCGCTGAGCCGGACCGATCGGTTCCTGCCGAAGCTGAGGACGGACCGCACCAGCATCGACGCGGCAGGCTCGATACCCCACGTGTCGAAGTCGAGAGAGCTGTGGAGCTCCATCGCCTTCGGTGCGCGTTCACTCACGCCCAGGCAGACGTGGGTGACGCCTGGAAGCTGCCGAGCGAACCGGAGCGGCTTCGAGCATCATTCGACGGCCGGCGCCCGCGATCGCGCGCGTTGTGCCGGGCGCCACGTGAGGCCGTCCGGCGACAGGACCGTCACGCACCGCCTCTCCGCGCGGCGCTCCACGCGCCGCCGTAAACATTTGTTAAGAGCCGTCACGCGGCGCCCGAAACGCGAAACCTCACGGGATCATCCACGTCTGTTACGGCTATGAGGAAGAAGACGTGGATCGTCGCCGCCATCCTGCTCGCCGCCTCCGCGGCGGGCTTTGCGCAATACCGATCACGCAGACCTGCCGGCACCGAGGTCACCGTCGAGACGATCGCGACGCACGATCTGCAGGCGCTCGTCTCGGCCAGCGGCAAGATCCGGGCGAAGAAGACGATCAACATCAGCGCCGAGACCATGGGCAAGGTGGTGAACCTGGCGGTCACCGAGGGTCAACGGGTCCAGAAGGGGGAGCTGCTCCTCGAGATCGATCCACGGAATCTCGAGACGGTCGTGCAGAATCGCGAGGCGTCGCTGGCGTCGGCGCGCTCGCAACTGGAGCAGACGAGATCGCAGATCGAGAGCGCCAGGGTCGCCCTGCAGCAGGCCACCGACACGCTGCGTCGTCAGCAGGACTTGTGGCGCGCCGGCCTGATTCCCCGCGAGACGTACGAACGCGCGCAGAACGACCTGAAGATGCGCGAGACCGATCTCCGGGTCAGCGAGCAGTCGGTTCTCACCCAGGAACAACGGATCAAGGTCGAAGAGGCCAACGTCGCCAGCGCGCGCTTCGATCTGAACAAGGTCAGGGTCGTCGCGCCGATCGACGGCCTGATCACGAAGCGCAACGTCGAGGAAGGCGAAACCGCCGTGGTCGGCACCATGAACAACGCTGGCACCGTCCTGCTCGTGGTCGCCGACATGTCCATCATCGAGACCGAGATCGAAGTCGACGAGACCGACGTGCCGTACGTCGCCGTCGGCCAACGCGCGAGCGTCGCCATCGACGCGTTTCCGGACGAATCGTTCCCCGGTCGAGTCACCGAGGTCGGCAACAGCCCGATCACCACGACCAGCGGGACGGCCACGACCGGGCGCGCCACGAACTTCAAGGTCGTCGTGCAGCTCGAGGGTGACGTGCCGAACGTTCGGCCTGGCTTCACCTGCACGGCGACGATCACGACGGCCACGCGAGCCAAGGTGCTGGGAGTGCCGATCCAGGCGATGACCGTTCGCGAGCTGATCGTCGACACGAACGGCAGGATCGTGCCCTCCTCGCCCACGGGGACCGGCAGCCCCACACCGGCACCGGTCGTGCCGAAGGACGGCGAGTCGCGCAAGGAGCTCGTGGGCGTGTTCGTGGTCGACGCTGGGCGGGCGAAGTTCGTGCCGGTCGAGACCGGCATCGCGGGCGAGAAGTACTTCGAGGTGCTGGGCGGCTTGACCGCGGGCGTGCAGGTCATCACCGGGCCGTTCGCGAGTGTCCGCTCCTTGAAGGATGGCGACGCCGTCGTCTCGTCCGCCGCCGTTGCGGAGGCGACGCCGGGCGGGTCCATGCTTCCGCCTCCCCCGCCGGAAGGCGGAGGCGGCGGCCGCGGGGCCGGCGACTGAGCCCGTGCTCGGACGTCTGAAATCCCGGTGCTAGTGTCGTGATCGCCATGTCAGACCACGAATCGCAGCCCGCATCCGGCGACTCGGACGCAGCGCCGGCGGCGCGACGTCCGGTCGTGCTGATCGTCGACGACGACCTCGAGTTGTGCGAGGTGATGAGCGAGTACCTGCGCGAGCAAGGCTGCCTCGTGCACACCGCGCACGACGGCCGCTCCGGTCTGGCCGCCGCGCTTCGTCCCGGCCACGACGTCGTCCTGCTGGACGTCATGCTGCCGGTGCTCGACGGGTTCGAGGTGCTCCGTCAGGTCCGGCGCCGCAGCCGGGTTCCCATCATCATGCTGACGGCCCGCGCGGGGGCGCAGGATCGCGTCGATGGCCTGAATACCGGCGCCGACGATTACCTGCCGAAGCCCTTCCACCCCGCCGAGCTGATGGCCAGGATCTCCGCCGTGCTGCGTCGCGCCGGCGGAAGCTGGCACGCACCCGCGACGACGATCGAGGTCGGTTCGGTGCGCGTGAACGAAGAGCGGCGCCAGGCCTGGTGCAACGGCACGGCCTTGCCGCTCACCTCCGTGGAGTTCGAGATTCTCGATCTGCTCGTCCGATCGGCGGGCCGCATCGTGTCCCGCGATCAGATCGCGGCCGTGCTCTATCAGCGTGAAGCCTCGCCCTACGAGCGCAGCGTCGACGTGCACGTCAGTCACCTGCGCCGCAAGCTGAAGGATCTCGGGCAGGATCCCATCCGGACCGTCCGCGGCACCGGGTATCTGTTCGAACGGAATCCGTGATGCAGCAGTTCTTCGAAGCCGCGGGCATCGCGCTGCAGGCCATCTGGGCCAACAAGCTCCGCTCTCTCCTGACCGTGATCGGCAACGTGGTCGCCGTCACGTCGATCATCGCGGTCGTCTCGCTGGTGCAGGGGCTCAACGCGTCGGTCGAGGACGCCATCCAGACGCAGTTCGCCGCCGACTCGTTCTCGGTTCGACGGACGGGGCTGAGCGCCACCGACGACGAGCAGCTCCGGCAGGAGAGCAACCCGCGGATCACGCTCGACGACAGGGACGCGATTCACGCCTTCGCGACGAGCGTCGGCATGGTGATGGCCGAGGCGTCTCAGAACGCCGAGATGAAGTTCCGCAACGAGTCGCTCGACTCGGTGCAGGTTCGAGGCCTCACGAAGGAGTATCTCTCGCTTCCCTCGACGAACATCGAACGCGGGCGCGCCATCACGCCCACCGAGTTCGATCGCGGCCGCTTCGTCGCCATCATCGGCTGGGGCGTCGCCGACAGGCTCTTCGGGTCCGTCGAGCCGCTCGGCAAGACGCTCGCGATCGCCGGGGTGCAGTTCGAGATCGTCGGCGTCGCACCCCAGAAGGGGTCGCTGCTCGGCCAGTCGCAGGATGAATGGGCGGTGGTGCCGCTTCCCGCGTACCGCAAGGTGTTCGGATCGACCCAGTCTCTCGATCTGACGGTGCGCCCCATCGATCCGTCGCTCGTGCAGGTGGCGATGGACGAGGTGCGCGTGGCGCTTCGCGTGGACCGGCGCTTGCGGCCGTCGGAGCCCGACAACTTCGGCATCCTGACGTCCGACACGTTCCTCGCCATCTACTCGCAAGCCACCACCGGGCTGTTCGCGGTGCTCATCGGCGTCGTCAGCCTCTCGCTGGTCGTCGGCGGCATCGTGATCATGAACATCATGCTGATGGTCGTGAGCGAACGCACGCGCGAGATCGGCCTGCGCAAATCGCTCGGCGCGCGACGACGCGACATCATGTGGCAGATTCTCACCGAGTCGATCACGCTCTCCACCTTTGGCGGGCTCTGGGGCACGGCGTGCGGTTTTCTGGTCGCGTGGGCCCTCAGCCAGGTCACGCCGCTGCCTGCCATCGTCGAGCCCTGGTCCGTCGTGCTGGGGATCGGCATGACGGCGGCCGTCGGCCTGTTCTTCGGCATGTATCCGGCCGCGCGGGCCGCGGCGCTCGATCCCATCGAAGCGCTCCGAAAGGAATGACGTGCGTTTCAGTTTGATCGGCGAAATCGTCTCGATGTCGTGGGAGACGGTGCGCGGCAACAAGCTTCGATCGTTCCTGACGGTGCTCGGCATCGTGATCGGCATCACGTCCATCGTCGGCATGACGGCGATGATCCGCGGTTTCGACGAGTCCATCCGCGACGTGTTCCGCACGCTCGGACCGAACACCGTTTTCGTCTCCAAGATGTCGGTCGTGAGCTTCTCGTCGGGGCGATCGTTCCAGGAACTGATCATGCGGCCGAACATCACCGCGGCCGATGCCGACGCCGTCGAGCGCGGGGCGCCGTCGGTCGAGTTCGTGGACCTGACGCTCGGAACCGGCGGCCCCGGCGGCCGGTCGGAGCGCATCTTCGCCGGCAACCAGCGGACGAAGCCGCTGCAGGTGTTCGGCACCACGGAGAACTGGCCCGCCGCGCAGCAATTGCCGGTGGACACGGGCCGGTTCTTCACCGCCGGTGAGGTCCAGCGGCGAGCTCGCGTGGCCGTGTTGGGACAGTCACCGGCCTCGGCGCTGTTTCCGAACGTGAATCCGCTCGGCAAGCCCGTGCGCATCGGGTTCGAGGCGTTCACGGTGGTCGGCATCATGGCCAAGCGGCCGAGCCCGGGCGGCTTCAACGTCGGCGCAGACGATTTCGTCGTCATTCCCGTGACGACGTACGCGAAGCAGTACGGCATTCGGCTGAACGATCTCGCGCGGGGCACGTCGCGCGGCACGATGATCGCCGCGATCCCCCGCGAGGGCGTCGGGGTCGAACAGGTGAAGCGCGAAGTCGAGGAGGTCATGCGCGCCCGGCACGCACTGCGGGTCGATCAGCCGAACGACTTCGATCTCGTGACACAGGACGCCTTCCTGGCCATCTGGGAACAGATCAGCCAGGCCACGTTGCTCGCGCTCGTCGTGCTCTCGTCCATCGCGTTGCTCGTTGGCGGCATCGGCGTCATGAGCATCATGACCATCAGCGTGACCGAGCGCACGCGGGAGATCGGCGTCCGCAAGGCGCTCGGCGCCAGACGCTCGGAAGTCCTGTTCCAGTTCCTGCTCGAAGCGGTGTTCCTGACGTCGGCGGGCGGGCTCATCGGCATCGTGTCCGGCGCGGCGGCCGGGTGGGCCGTGCACTATCTCAGCGGCTTCCCGATTTCGCTCCCGTGGTGGTCGTTCGCGATTGGGATTGGATTCTCGGCGGGTGTGGGCGTGCTCTTCGGCATGCTGCCTGCCGTGCGGGCGTCGCGAATGGATCCCATCGAGGCGCTCCGCTACGAATAGCATCCGTGAGGAGTCCCGGCATGGCGTTGATCGAAGTTCGCGACCTCTGGAAGACGTACCGCATGGGTGAGGAGGACGTGCACGCGCTCCGCGGCACGACCTTGTCGATTGAGCGCGGCGAGTACGTCGCCATCATGGGCCCGTCCGGCTCGGGCAAGTCCACGCTCATGAACCTCGTCGGGTGCTTGGATACGCCGACGAAGGGCAGCTATCTGCTCAACGGCGAGCAGGTGAGCCAGATGACCGACGATGAGCTCGCCCGGATTCGGAACGAGGAGATCGGGTTCGTCTTCCAGACGTTCAATCTCCTGCCCCGGGCCACGGCCCTGCACAACGTGGAGCTGCCGCTCGTGTACGCGGGCGTGCCGGCGCGCGTGAGGGCGACGCGTGCGGCCGAGGCGCTCGAGCGCGTCGAGCTGACGAACCGCCAGCATCACCGCCCGAACGAGATGTCGGGAGGCCAGCGGCAGCGCGTCGCCATCGCGCGCGCCCTCGTGAACACCCCGTCGATTCTGCTGGCGGACGAGCCGACGGGGAATCTCGACTCGAAGACGGGCGTCGAGATCATGGGCCTGTTCGCCAAGCTGCACCAGGCGGGGAACACGATCGTGCTCGTCACGCACGAGGCTGACGTGGCGGCCTACGCGCACCGCACCATTCACGTTCGCGACGGCCAAGTCGAGCGCGATATCCGGCAGGCGGCCTGACCGCTGGCGTGTCTTCACGAAAGTTGACCCGGCCCCCGCGCGGCTCGCGGCGACAGTCGCAAGGACGTAGAGGGACGTTCCCTCCCGTTCCAAGGAACGACATGATGGAACAGTGGCAACCGAGCGGGATCGTCACCCGTCACGAGACCGAATAGCGAGGGGCCGCTGCGTTCCCTGTACGTCCGGATTCTGATCGCGTCGTTCCTCACGGTCGTCGTCTCGCTGGCGGCGTTCGTCTGGATCACCCGCAACGTGATCTTCGGTGCGGTCGGCAACCTGTTCCGCGGCACCTACACGGTGCAGGTCAGTCAGGCGGCGAGCGTCTACGAACGTGACGGGAGGGAGGCGGCGAGCCGGTTTCTGGCGAGCCTGGACGCCGCCTTCGGCGCGGAGCATCACCTGACCGACAGCGCAGGACGCGACGTCACCACGGGCGACAATCGGCTCGAGGTCCTGGACGCGCTGCGGCGGGCCGGCGACGGGCCGGTGCCTCTCCGCGGCCGCTTCGCGTACGGGCGCGCGTCGCCCGACGGCCGCTACTGGCTGCTGGTCCTCGACGATCCGCCGTTCACGATGCGCAGTTTCGCTCCGTTCTACCTGCTGATCGTGTCGGCGGTGCTACTGATCTCGTGGCTGGTGACGATCGGGATCGCCTCGCCGCTCCGGACGCTCGCGTCGGCGGCGGACCGGTTCGGCCGCGGCGACCTCGACGTCAGGGTGCCGTACCGAGGACGGAGCGAGATCGGCACGCTGGCGTCGTCGTTCAATCAGATGGCCGATCGCATCCAGACGTTGCTGACCGCCGAACGACGGCTGCTGCAGGACATCTCGCACGAGCTGCGGTCGCCGCTCGCGCGGCTCAGCTTCGCCGCGGAGCTCGCCCGCACGGCACCGGACCGTCAGGCCGCGATCGATCGCCTCCAGCGCGACATCGACCGGCTGGCGGGTCTCGTCGGCGAGCTGGTCGAGATCACACGAGCGGAAGGCGACCCAGAGGCGCGCGACATGAGGCGGTTGGCGCTCGCGCCGCTCGTCACCGACGTCATCGACGCCTGCCGGCTGGATGCGGAGGCACGAGGTTGCAGCATCGTGTGGACCGGCCGCGCGGAACAACCGGTGATCGGCAATCCCGAGCTGCTGCGGCGGGCCGTCGAGAACGTCCTGCGCAACGCCATCCGGCATTCGCCCGCCGGTGCTCAGGTGCAGGTCGAGCTCGCAGAGAGCGACGCGTCGGCAACGGTGTCCGTGCGCGACGTCGGACCTGGCGTTCCTGAGAAGGACATCACGAACGTCTTTCGGCCGTTCTACCGCGTGGACGAGTCGAGACAGACGGACACCGGCGGCGTCGGGCTCGGCCTGGCGATCGTGCACCGGGCCATGCAACTGCACCACGGATCGGTCGCGGCCGAGAACGCGCATCCGGGCCTGCTCGTGAAGCTGACGCTGCCCGTGGCCCCCGAGCGCGAGGACGCGTGAGCATGCTCACTGGAGGTCAGACTCGTGCTGAGAATCGCGCTGCTCGTCTTCGGCGGCCTGCTCGTGCTCGTCGATGCTGTGTGGTTCCTGCAGGGCATCGGGGCGCTGCTGGGCAGCCCGATGACCGGCCAGACGCGATGGCAGATCAACGGCGCACTCGCCGCGCTCGGCGGGCTGCTCATCATCGGGGCAAACGTTCGGCGGCGCCGGCGCTGAGAGTCTGAACACTCGACGAGCGGTTCTTCACGGAGTCGGAAGGTCGGAGACGCCGGGACGCCGCTCTTCGGCGCCCGACGTCCCCGATGTGGTGGTTCAATCAGCGACGCGACGCGGCGTCCTCGAGCGGGTGGATGCCGCGACGTGTTCGCCGTGGAGAGCACGTCACGACGCCCTCCGCAGCAGGTCGTCCGGCCCCTCATCCGGCGCCGGCTTCTCTGCCGCTGCCGATGGCGCGTCGGACGTCTCGCTCGTGCTTCCCTCCGGCGCGACGGCCGGGAGAGCCGGCGGCCCGAGCGCCGGTTTCGGCTCGGCCCTCGATCGGCCGCCGACCACGCGGCGATCACGCTCCCACTTGGCCAGCAGCACCGGATCCTGCTCCAGCGCGTTGACGACGACGATGTCGAGGGTGCGGACAGCGTCGAGGCCGAGCGCCAGCGCCGAGGTGAAGCCGGCCTTCGCGGCGGCCAGGTCGGACCGGCCGGTGCGGCGCCCCCGCATCGCGCGTTCGAACGCGTCGGTGGCGTCGCGGAGCGAGGTGGTGACATCGGGCGGCAGGCCCAGGTACACGAGCCTGTCCCTGTTCGCCTCGACTTCACCGATGAACAGACGTGCGGCCGCGAGCAGCGCCACGTCGGACGAGCGCGTGGGCATCTCGAGGTTGTTCTCCTGGTCGGGCAACGTGCGCTTCAGTCCCCGGCCCGTGCGCACGATCCTGCGCATGATCCGGGTCAGGGCCGCGCGGGCAGCGGCTTTCGCCCTGCGGCCCTCCTTGGCGGCGAGCGCCTTCGACGTCAGGTGCGCGTCGATGCCGGCCACGGCCTGTGCCACGCTGGCGAAGGCCTGCCCGCCTGCGGACGACTCCGGGAACAGCGCACGGTGCACGTTCCAGAAGTCACGGACTCTCAACAGCATTTCGTAACGGACACGATCGATTCTCTTCATGACGACCTCCGACGCGCATCGTCTCGCGTCAGCCCTCGGGAAGTCGTTCGCGCCAATCTGAATTGTTCTGAAAGCTCTGAAAACCGGGTAGCGGCAACCCGTCCGGCTAGCCCGACGGACCCATCGGCAATCGAGATCTCACCGCATCGCGCCTGGCTGCTCACCCGTTTTTGCGGGCCGGCGCACCTATTCGCACGGCTGCGCTCCTCCGTCTACGGCCGCGCGCGCACCCGTCGTCATTGCCCGTCAGACCGATTCACTGGCGGCCGCACACCCACGCGCGATCGCCTTCACACCCCTGTGCCGGCGCGTTGTCCCCTGGTGCCGTTGCCGTCACACCCCTCCGCGACGTCGCGCTCACCCATCGCCCGCGATCCCCTCACGCACAGCCGCGGCTCGATCACCTTGATCGCTTTGAACTTAGCTGGTGCACGTGATCGGCGACCGAACGGGTCCGGCGCAGCAGATCGAAGACCGTGCGCGAATGCGCATCGTCACGACGCGGCGCCGCGATCGCACGGACGCGTCCCTTGATTCCCGGCGCGGTGAGGACGGTGTGGCGATGCGGGAGGAAGGGCACCGGCTCGCGGCCGCACCTGGGTGAGACGATGCACCGATGCGATGGCGGTAGGATTGAGGGCTGCATGCCGCCCAAATCCGCCCGCCACCTGATCCGTCCGCTCGTCCGGAAGCTCCACGCGTACGTGCCGGGCGAGCAGCCGAGGGTCAGGGGGCTGATCAAGCTCAACACCAACGAGAACCCGTATCCACCGTCACCACGAGTGCTCGAGGCCGTCAAGGCGGCCGCGGACGCCAGGCTCCGGCTGTACCCCAACCCGACGAGCGAGCGGCTGAGAGAGAAGCTCGCGCGGCTGCACGGGTGCACGCCGGCGCACGTGATCGTGGGCAACGGGTCGGACGAGCTCCTGGCCCTGGCCACGCGCGCGTTCGTCGAGCCGGCCGCGCGCGGCGTCGCGCGCGCGCGCTCGACCGTCCAGTACTTCACGCCGAGCTACTCGCTCTATCCGGTGCTCGCCGACATCCACGGCGCGCACAGGACCGCCGTGCCGCTCGAAAGCGATTTCGGCCTGCCGGGTTCCGCGGCACGAGCGCGGCGCGGCTGGAATCCGCGCGCGGCCCTGAGCTTCGTGACGACGCCGAACGCGCCGAGCGGGCGAGGGTACGCGACCGCCACGCTCGACGCCCTCTGCCGCACGCACACCGGCATCGTCGTGCTCGACGAGGCCTACGTGGACTTCGCGGACGACCACGCCATGGCGCTGGCGTTGACGCACCCGCACGTGCTCGTCGCGCGCACGTTCTCGAAGGCGTACTCGCTCTGCTTCCAGCGCGTCGGATACGTCGTCGGCCATCCCGATCTCGTCGCGGCGCTCGACAAGGTGCGCGACAGCTACAACGTCAACGGCCTCGGCCAGATCGCCGCGGAGGCAACGCTCGCCGACCTCGCCTACTACCGCCGCAACTTCCGCCGCATCGTCGCCACGCGCGCGCGGCTGTCGCACGCGCTCACGGCGCACGGCTTCCGCGTGCTGCCGAGCCAGACGAACTTCATCCTCGCCATGCCCCCGGGCCCGCCGGCCTCGGACTGGCTGCGGCGGCTGCGCGAACGGAAGATCCTGGTGCGCTGGTTCGACGCGCCCGAGGTGAGAGACGCGCTGCGCATCACGATCGGCACGGATGAAGAGGCCGACGCGCTCATCGATGCGGTGCGGAAGATCCTGGGCCTTCGGTAGACTACCGGGATGCCGCTCATCGAGCCGGGCCGCAAGGCCCCTGCGTTCACCCTGAAGGATCAGAACGGCCGCGCGCACTCGCTCTCGGACTACGCGGGCAAACCGGCCGTGCTGTACTTCTACCCCAAAGACGACACCCCGGGATGCACGGCGGAGTCGTGCGCGTTCCGGGACAACCTGCCGAAGTTCAAGGCCGGCAAGGCCGTCGTCCTCGGCGCGAGCATCCTGGACGAGAAGAGCAAGGCGAAGTTCGCCGAGAAGTACGCGCTCACGTTCCCGCTGCTCGCCGACGCGGATCACGAGGTCGCCGAGAAGTACGGCGTGTGGCAGGAGAAGTCGCGCTACGGCCGGAAGTACATGGGCATCGTGCGCACGACGTACTTGATCGGACCGGACGGCAAGGTCGCGAAGCGCTGGGACAACGTGAAGGTCGAAGGTCACGCCGAAGACGTGCTCGCGGAGGTCAAGGCGCTCGCGTAGCGCAAGGCCGTCCGGCGAACGAAGCTCCGGACCTCACGCGCGGAGCGAGCTCGCGTCATCCGGCCCGGTACCCCATTCGTGTCCAGTCACGGCAGGCGCGCGAGCTCGGCTCGCGCCTGTTCGACCAGGGGCAAACCGGGATCGGCGTCCTTCGCCAGGTCGAAGAACGACTGGTAGGACGCGCGAGCCTGGGCCAGGTCGCCGCTTGCGGCGTAGGCGCGGGCGAGCTGCACGCGCGCGAGCGCGCCGAGCGGATCGGCGAGCAGCAGGCCGCGTCGATCGAGCAGCTTGCGGAGCTCCTCGACCGCTTCGCGCTGCCGCCCGAGCGACGCGAGCGCGACGCCGCGAAGGTACAGCGGATACCGGCCGCCGAAGAACCAGTTGAAGGTGATCGCGGGCGTGGCCCCCTCGTAGGGCCGGTTCGCCTCGAGCGCCTCGAGCGCTCTTGCCGGCTCGTTCGCCGCGAGCGAACGGAATGCGCTCAACACCGGCAGGTAGTTCGTCTGCACGGACGTGTCCTCCGGAAACCGCGCCGCCAGGTCGCCGGCGAGCGGCTGAGCGCTCCGCGAGTCGCCCGAGAGCGCCAGGGCCACGGCCGCGCCGAACTGGACGTCCCGTCCTGTCGCCAGACCGAGCGCGAACCGAGCCCGCGCCCGGGCAGCGTCGGTCCGGCCCCAGACCGCTTCCCACACGGCCTCGCTCACCGCGAAGGTCGCGGCGCTCTCCGCACGGCCGTTCCGCTGCGCGATCTCCGTCGCCCGATGCGAGAGGGTCCGCGCGCGACCGAGCGCGCCGTGCAGCGCCGGCAGGAGCGACTGCACGTGCGCCATGAACGGCGCCGCGTCTCCGGCGGCGCTCGTCGCCGTTTGGTCCGATGCCACCTGGGTCCCTCGCAGGAACGCAATCCAGTGCCGCAGCACCGGGTACTCCGCCATCTGCAGCTTGCGGGCGTCGGCACGGGCCAGCGCGTCGCTCGCTGGTCCGGCCGATCCAGGAAGATGCTGGCGAGCGCGGTGTTGGCGTATCCATACCCGATGTCCGGATCGAGCGACAGGCACTTCGCGGACTCGTCGATCACCTGCTCCAGGCGGCCGGTTCCGTGCGTCGTGAAGCCCCCATAGAGGCAGTGCCCGACGGCATCGCGCGGATAGACTTGCAGCCAGGCGTCGAAGACCTGCCGCGCCCGTTCCAGGTTGCCCGTGACCTGCCGCTCGTACAGCACCGAGATGTAGAAGCGCTCGCGATCCGTCGCCCGGCCGCGCAGCTCGAACGCGCGCCTGGTGTGGAAGATCGAGGCTGCGCTCTCGCCCATCGCGCTGTAGGCCAGGCCAAGCCCGCCGTGCGCCACCGCGAATGCCGGATCGAGCTCGAGGGCTCGGCGGTACATCGGCACGGCCTCGAAGCCGCCCCTGCTCAGGTTGATGCGCTGCGCGGCGCTGTACGCTTTCAGCGCTTCGAGAGATGGGGTCGTCGCCTCGACCAGCGGCACCGAGTACTGCGTCACGGTGGCGAGCGACTCGCCGACGCGGGCGCGAAACGCCGTGGCCACGCGGCTGAGCGCATCCAGCACATCCTCTTTGCGAGCAGCCTGCGTCTGCTCTTCGGCCAGCAGGTCGCCCGTCGCGCAGGTGCGCGCGCGCAGCCCGATCACGTACTGGGTGCCGAGCGACGTGATGGAACCGTCGAGCACGGCCGTCGCGCCCACGCGTTCGCACACTTCGGCAGCCAACTGCGGCGTCACGCGCGCATCGGCCGGCTGCCCCATCTGACCCAACGTGCGACGGATGCGCGCCTCGGCCACCAGGCTGAGGAACGGCGACTGCTGGAGTTGCACCGACAGGCCCTGGCGCAGCGTGTCGTCGAACACCGCATCCCCCGTGGTGTTCGAGAAGTCGGCGAGGACGATGGTGTCGGTGTCCGAGAGCGCGGCGGCGCGCGAGGGTCTCGAGTAGACGAACCCGGCAGCCAGCGCGAGCGCCAACCCGATGCCTGCGGCCACGGCCGTCGTCCATCTCCTGGAAGTCGGCCCAGCGCTCGTCGACACCTCGGCCGAAGGCGCGGTGAGATCGCGTTCCAGCCGCAGCAGATCGCTCCGCAGCTCCGACGCGTGCTGGTAGCGGAGCGCTCGATCCTTCTCGAGCGCCTTGAAGACCACCGCCTCGAGCGCAGGGGGAACGTCGGGCCGGGCCGCACGAAGCGGTGCGGGTTGCCGGTGCAGGAGCGCCGCGGCCACCGCGACGCCGGTGTCACCCGTGAACGCCGGCCGTCGCGCGATCATCTCGTAGAGCACGAGGCCGAACGAGAACAGATCGGATCGCGCATCGACCGGCTCGCCGCGCAGTTGTTCCGGCGACATGTAGGCGAGCGTGCCGAGCGTGATGCCGGTCTCGGTGCGCCACGCGCCCTTCGTGGTCGCGCCGTCCGGCGACTGGTCCACCGGCGTCTTCGCGATGCCGAAGTCGAGGATCTTCGGTCCCCGCGGCGTCAGGACGATGTTGGCCGGCTTGATGTCGCGGTGGACGACGCCGGCAGCGTGAGCCGCCTCGAGCGCATCGGCGAGCGCGGCCGCGGTGTCGAGGACGTGGTCGAGCGGCGGGGGCGGCGAGGCGCGGGCGATCTGCTGCTGGAGCGTCTCGCCCTGGAGCAGCTCCATGACGAGATAGCCGTGGCCGTCTGGCGTGTCGCCGACGTCGTACACGCCGCAGATGTTGGGGTGCTGGAGCGCGGCCACCACGCGCGCCTCGCGCGCGAAGCGCTGGCGGGCCTCGGCCGACTGTGCCCCGGCCGGCAGCACCTTGACGGCGACGTCGCGTCCGAGCCGCGTATCGCGCGCGCGGTAGACCTCGCCCATCCCGCCCGCGCCCAGCAGAGCGGTCAGCTCGTACGGCCCGAAGCGCGAGCCTGGCGGCAACGCCATCGCTCGCGCGATTGTAGGGGATGCGGCCTCCCGGTAGAGCCGTTACCTCGCTACCGCCCGATCTCGAACTGCACGCCGACGGCGCCGGTGGGCCCGCGGAACGCCTCGTTCAGCCAGCCGTCGGCCGACGTCACGCGATAACCGGCGCCGAGGTTCACGCTGAGCGCGCCGGTCAGCCGCAGCGCCAGCCGCAGCTCTGGCTCCACGAGCGCGAACCGATCGCGATAGCCCACGCGAAACGTCGCGCCGCCGCTGGCAAGCGGTGACGGGCCGCTCCAGCGCCCGTGCGGCGGCCGGTCCGCGGTGAACTCGACCACCCGATATGCGGTGGCCGTGCCGAAGCCGGCGAGCGCGCGCGCCGAGACATCCACCCGATCGCTGCCCACGATCCGCGTCCCGAACAGCAACCCGCCGTAGAACATCCGCGCGTCGTCTCTCGGCTGGGTCAAGCCGTAAGCGGCGGCGGCTACCAGCACGCGGTTCTCGATGAGCCTGCCGACGTACGCACCGGCCAGGACCCCGGTCTTGTCGTCGATCGTCGTCACCTTGACGTCCGGTGCGAACACGATCGACGACGTGATGGGCTGAAGCGTCAGCGGCCCGGTGGATTGCGCGCCGGCAGCCGTGGCGGACGCGACTGCGCACGCCGCCGCGATCGCGGCGCCGCGCACGAAGGACGTGATTCTCATGACGCGCCCGCTCTTCACTGCCCGTCGCCGCGGAGCAGGCTGACGTTCAGCGTCAACGCGCGATCGCGGCGGATGAGCACGTCCTCGCGATACGAGGCGAACCCGGCCTTGCGGACTTCGATCTGATGGCGCCCTTCGGCCAACTGAATCGTCAGCCGATCCTGCGTGGCCGGCGCCGACCAGCGCTCGCCGTCGACGAGGATCTCGGCGTCAGCCGGCTGCACGCGCACCGACAGCGTGCCGAAGCGTGCCGGCGCCCGCGCCGCATCCGGCGGCGGCGCGCCCTGGCTCGGCGGCTGCGGCGGCTCCGGTCCGAACGGTTCGTCGAACGGGAAGCGCCCCTGCTCCTCGCGCGGCGTCGTCGGCTGAGGCGGCGCCTCGGACGTCTCGCCCGCGGCGAGCGGCTCCATGTCGAAGCGGATCTTCTGGTCGGACCGCGGCCCGACGTAGATGTTCTGCCTGATGGTTCTATAGCCAGGCTTGTAGAGCGTGACCTCGTGGTTGCCCGGCCTGAGGCGCAGCCGCTGGAAGACGCCGTCGAAGTCGTCGACGCGACCGGCGGAGTAGCCGTCGACGAACACCTCCGCATCGCGCGGCGTGACGTCGACCCGGACGGACGCCGTGAGCTGGTCCTGCATCGGGTAGCCGTAGTAGGGCGGCCCGCCCCACGGTCCCCACGGGTAGCCGAACTGCGGCCACATGCCGTAGTAGGGGTACCACGGGTAGCCGTAGCTGCCGCCGACGACGATGACGGAACGTGCGGGATAGCGGCGGCGCTGCGCTTCCGCCGTCGACGGCCACAGCGCGAGCATCGCCGCGAGAAGCAGCGGCACGGCGATCAGGTTCAAATGACGTCGGGGAATTCTGGACACGTGAAGCTCTCCAGCAGGCGCGCGCCCGTCGTTTGTGCAAGGCAAATGCCACGCAAGCGGCTCGTTGGCGTGAAGACACGAGAGCGCTGGCGCGCAGCGCTGTCGCCTCCTCAGGACGAAGCCTTCGGAGACGCGCATTAGAATTGGGGACTATGCCTTCTCCCCCAGCCCCGGCGTCGGGGACCCGGCAGGACTTCATCCGGGACCTCGTCGCCGCCGATGTCGCCGCCGGCAAGCACGGCGGCCGCGTTGCCACGCGCTTCCCGCCGGAACCGAACGGCTACCTGCACATCGGGCACGCCAAATCGATCTGCCTGAACTTCGGCGTCGCGGCCGACTTCGGGGGCACGTGCAACCTGCGGTTCGACGACACGAACCCGATCACCGAGGACGTCGAGTACGTCGAGTCCATCCAGGAAGACGTCCGCTGGCTGGGATTCTCGTGGGCCGACCGGCTCTTCTACGCCTCCGACTACTTCGAGAAGCTGTACGAGTGCGCCGAGACGCTCATCCGCGCGGGCAAGGCCTACGTGGACAGCCAGAGCGCCGACGACATCCGCGCCGGCCGCGGCACGCTGAAGGAGCCTGGCACCGACAGCGCGTTCCGGACGAGGCCGGCCGAGGAGAGCCTCGACCTCTTCCGCCGGATGCGCGCCGGCGAATTCGCCGACGGCGCGCACGTCCTGCGCGCCAAGATCGACATGGCGTCGCCGAACATGAACATGCGCGACCCGATCCTCTACCGGATCCGGCGCGCGCACCACCATCGGACGGGCGACGCGTGGTGCCTCTACCCGATGTACGACTACGCGCACCCGATCTCGGACGCGCTCGAAGGCATCACGCATTCGATCTGCACGCTCGAGTTCGAGGATCACCGCCCGCTCTACGACTGGCTGATCGAGAACCTGCCGCTCCCGGCCACGCCGCGGCAGATCGAGTTCGCGCGCCTGAACCTGACCTACACCGTGATGAGCAAGCGCCGGCTGCTGCAGCTCGTGAGCGAGCGGCTCGTGAACGGATGGGACGACCCGCGCATGCCGACGATCTCCGGCCTGCGGCGCCGCGGCTACACGCCCGAGGCGATCCGCCGGTTCGCCGACGAGATCGGCGTCGCCAAGCGCGAGAACGTCGTCGACGTCGGCCTGCTCGAGTTCTTCGTGCGCGAGGACCTGAACCGGCGCGCGCCGCGGGCGATGGCGGTGCTCCGGCCCCTCAAGGTCGTCATCGAGAACTACCCCGACGGCCAGGTCGAGGAGATGGACGTCGTCAACAACCCGGAGGATCCGTCCGCGGGCACGCGCCGGGTGCCGTTCTCGAAGGTGCTGTTCATCGAGCGCGAGGACTTCCGCCTCGACCCGCCGAGGAAGTTCTTCCGGCTCGCGCCCGGACGGGAGGTGCGGCTGCGCAACGCGTATCTCATCACCTGTCGCGAAGCCGTGCGGGACGCCTCGGGCGAGGTCGTCGAGCTCTGCTGCACCTACGATCCCGCCACGCGCGGCGGCGACGCGCCCGACGGCCGGAAGGTGAAGGCCACGCTCCACTGGGTGTCGGCCGCGCACGCGGTGGACGTCGAGGTCCGCCTGTACGATCGCCTCTTCCGCGTCGAGCATCCCGGCGCGCTCGATCACGTGGACTTCCGCGCCGAGCTGAACCCGAGCTCGCTCGAGGTGCTCACGGCCTGCAAGGCCGAGCCGTCGCTCGCCGCGGCCGCGCCAGGCAGCCGATTCCAATTCGAGCGTCTCGGCTACTTCGCCGCCGATCCGGATTCACGTCCCGGCAGGCCGGTTTTCAACCGCACCGTCACGCTCAAGGACACGTGGGCGAAGATCGAGAGCCGCGACGGATAGCGCGATGTCGTAGACGTACAGCGTCGACCGGTCGTCTTCCGGCAGGAAGTAGCCGCGAAGGCCGGTTGGCGTCACCTCGAACCAGGACGGGTTCTGGGTGAGAACCGCGCCCGACGCCGTTCGCAGCGCGACCGGCACCTGGTGCACGGGACGATGGTCGTCGAGGCTCACGAGATCGAGACCGCCGAGCCGGAACGAGCCGCCGCCCGCCGACGTCGCGACGTCGGCGACGCCGGTGCACAGCATCTGCCGCGCGCCGGCGTACTTGCAGTCCTGGTAGTCCACGTAGTGCGACGGGTTCGCGACGCGCGTCGCCGGCCGCGCTCCGTCGCGACGCCCGTCGCCCGTCAGCGGCCAGCCGTAGAAGCGCCGCGAGCCCCAGCTCACGCCGTGGAGCGTCCGGGCCTGCGGATCGTAGGCGACGCCGCCGATCGAATCGTCGACGCGCAGCACTTCGACCGCCCGCAGCGACCGCGGATCGACGCGATACAGAATCGAGCGGCTGTCGGGCCGATACTCGGTGAGCGGCACCCAGAGATTCGTCCCGTCGAAATCGAGCCCGCCCGGGTGGTAGATCGCGCCTTCGCCGATCGTGGTCTCCGCGAGCAGCGCGCCGCGCGCGTCGAACCGGAAGAGATGCCCGACGCCCTCGCCGGTGTCGCGGTCGTAGCCGTTCACCGGCTTGGGAAACCGCTTCGTCGGCACCTTGACCTCGACCGACGAGACGACGAACGTGTCGCCGATCTTCACGAGGCCCTGCGGGTGAAACGTCCGGAAGCCGAGCGGCACCGATGCCACGAGCGTCCAGGTGGATTCGCGCGTGAGCGCGCGGACGCGGTCGGCGAGCGGCGACGGGCTGGCAAGCTGCTGGCCTCCGGCGAGCACCACGCCGCCGGCGATCAGGACGACGGCCGACGCCATGAGCCGCGCGGCGCGTCCCATGCCGCTACCGCACGAACGTCGCGTCGTCGCTCGCCGCCTCACCGGAGAGCGACCGGACGGCCGCTCTCGCGGCGAACGCGGCCAGCCCCGCGCCGTGAACGCCGAGGCCGAGCGCGAAGAAGTGGAACGGGTAGTTGCGGTGCGGCCCGATCCACGGCAGGCCGTCGGCCGTCGCCGTGACGGTCTGCGGCCAGGCCTGCGCGATCGGCAACCCCGAGATCACCGGATAGCGAACCGACAGCTCGTACATGAGCTCGCTCGCATGAGCGACGAGCGCCTTGTCGATCTGCCGCGGGCCGATCGCCGGCACGGCGTGGCCGCTGAAGAGCGCGCGGTCCTCGGGCAGCCAGCGCAGCCAGTGCGGCGTGCTGCCCCACTCGGCGATGACGCTCGCGCGGCGGCCCGTCTCGCGGCGCATCGGAACCGTCAGCGGATCGGTGACGACCGCGAAGCGGGTCTGCTGCCGGAAGTGCCGCTCGAGCGGCCCGAAGAGCGCGCCGGGCGACGCCGTCGCGACGAACACCTGGCGCGCGACGATGCGCGCGCTGGCGAGCACGACCTCGGCGCGCCGGCGATCGAAGCAGGTGCGGCGCACGTCGGCGCGCTCGAAGATCCTCGCGCCTCGCCGCTCGGCGGCCTTCGCGAGGCCGAGCGCCGCGCGCACCGGATCGAACGTGAACACGTCGCGAACGCGCATGGCGCCCGACGACTCGGTGCCGGTTTCCGCGGCCGCCCTGGCGGGCGGCATCCACGCGGCATCGAATCCGGCGTCCCGGCGCGAGCCGTGCTCGCGCCTCAACGCGGCGGCATCCTCGGCGCTCCGGGCGTTGACGAGCAGCGACGTCGGGGCGAGATCGCAGCGCACCCTGGTTCGCCTCAGCACGGCGGCGAGATCGAGCGCGCCGTGGCGCGCCTGTCGCCACGCCGCTTTCGCGATCCGCAGCCCATGCGCGGCATCGGCCGATCGGAAGCTGTCGGCAGGCTCGGGCAGGATCACGCCGGCCGACGCCGCGGTCGCGCCGGACGCCAGCCTCCCCTGCTCGAGGAGCACGACGCGAAGCCCGGCGGTCGCGGCGATGCACGCGACCGTGCAGCCGGTGAGGCCGCCGCCGATGATCACGACGTCGGCGTCGTGCTCTCCGCGGCACGTGGGGTACGACTGCCGACGGTGCTGTGCGGTGCGCGCCGCCCAGTACTGCCTACCCTGACCCGACACCCTGTCCTCCGATCGCCTCGAAACCGGCACAGGATACCCGACCCGGTCAGCCGGCGTTCCGCTCGGTCTCGAGGAGGGCGTGTTTCACGTCGAGGCCCCAACGGAAGCCGTGGAGCTTGCCGTCGCTCCCGATGACGCGGTGGCACGGGACGACGAGCGCGATCGGGTTCGTGGCGCAGGCCCTGCCGACGGCCCGAACGGATGACGGCGAGCCGATCGACGCGGCCAGTGCGGCGTAGGTCACGGTGGTGCCGCGCGGGATCGCGGTCAACGCCCGCCACACGCGCCATTGGAAGGCGGTGCCCTGGATGTCCACCGGCACGTCCTGCCGCACATCGCGGCCGAGCGCCACGGCCAGCACCGCACCGGCGATGTCGTCGAGCCGATCCGATGGCGCGCCGGCGATCGCCGCGAGCGGAAACTCGCGGCGGAGCTCTGCCAGGAGCGGCTCGACCGATCGTCCGACTTCGACGAAGCACAGCCCGACATCGGTTGCCGCAGCGAGGATGAGGCCGAGCGGCGACGGCACCGTGGTCCAGGCGATGGACGCGCCGCGTCCGCCGCGTCCGTAGGTCGCCGGCCGCATGCCCGGCAGGCGCAGCGCGCCGTACATCCGGCTCGTCGATCCGAATCCCGCGTCGTACGTGGCGTCCGTCACGGTCTGCCCTTTCCGAAGCCCCTCGAGGAACCGCCGGCGCCGGCACGCCAGCACGTACTCGCGCGGCGAGACGCCGAGCACCGTGCGAAACGCGCGCTGCACCTGCGGCACCGTGCCGCCGCCCGCGCGCGCGATCGCGCCGGCCGTCCACCGGCGGTCCGGCTGGCGGCCCACGGCCTCACAGACGCGGCGCACCCGCGCCGCGGCATCGGACGATGCGCCGGCTGGAGAGCCGGGCCGGCAGCGCAGGCACGCGCGGTACCCGCTGGCCTCGGCGGCGGCCGCATCCGGAAAGAACTCGACGACGCCCGGCGCCGGCTTGCGGCTCGCGCACGACGGCCGGCAGTAGATGCGCGTCGACCGCACCGCGTAGACGAACCGGCCGTCGGCGGCGGCATCGCGCGCGACGACCGCCTGCCAGCGCCGATCCGAGCCGGAATCCTGATGCATGGCCGCATTGTGACGCACCGGCGCCGGCGCGGCTATCCGGTTTGCGACAGCAAAGTCCGGGCGAGCTGCGCGTAGAGATCGACGGCGCGCTCGAGCTCGGCGATCTCGACCGATTCGGCGTCCGTGTGCGCCTGCTCGATCGATCCCGGGCCGATGAGCAACGGCGAGCCCCAGCGGTCGAGGAACGGGATGTCGGTCGTGAACGCGAAGACCACCGGCTCGAAGCCGGCGACGGTCGTGAGCACGACCGGCGGAACGACGAGCACGTCCTCGACGTCCACCAGGGCGCCGAGATGGCGATCGAGCAAGGCCCGAATCGGCCGCCAGTCGCCCACCGTGCGGAACATCGCTTCGGCCACGGCATCGGGCGGCACCACGTTCGGTGCGACGCCTCCCTGCACCAGGCCCACCGTGTAGTGCGTGGCGCCGAGCTCGGGATCGGCGGGCCAACCGATGGCGCGGAGCGCGGCGATGGCGTCCACGATCTTCTCGATCGCGGACTCGCCGAGCTCGGGCAGGCTCGAGTGCGCCGCGCGGCCGTGCGCGCGAAGGCGGACGCGATAGACGCCGCGCGTCGCCTTCCCGAGCCGGTTGCCCGTGGGCTCGCCGTCGATCAGGAACCGCGACGGCCGCGCGATCGTGTTCGCGAGCTTCGCGCCGTCGCTGCCCCGCTCCTCGCCCACGACGTACACGAGACCCACGCGCGTCTCGCCCTCGGCGCGCAGCCGCTCGGCCGCCGCGATCTGCGCGGCGATCGCGCCCTTCGCGTCGGCGGTGCCTCGCCCGTACACCCGCCCGCCTTCCTCGCGGCTCGGAAAGAACGGCGGCACGCAGTCGATGTGCGTCGAGAAGACCACCTCCGGCTCGTCGAGCGAGGCGATCACGTTGAAGCGATCGTGCGACACCGGCTGCCGGAACACGGTGTAGCCGAGGCCGGCGAGCGTCCTCGCCAGCAGATCGGCGGCCTCGCCTTCGCGGCCCGTCGTCGAGTCGACGTCGACGAGCGCGCGGGTGAGGTCGATCTGCTCGCGGAACGTCACGGCGGATCAGGACCGGACGTCGGCGACGATCGGCAGCCCGAACTGCCTCATCACGGCGAGGATCCGCTCCTGCGCCGACGGCCGCGGCGGCACGAGCGGCAGGCGGAACACGTCCTCGCAGAGCCCCATGCGCGCGCACATGAACTTGACCGGGCCGGGATTCGACTCCACGAAGTTGACCTGCATGAGCGGCAGGAGCTTCTCGTGCCACCGCCGCGCTCCGGCGTAGTCGCCGCGCTCGGCCGCCTCGACGAGCTCGACCATCTCGGCCGGCACCTCGTTCGACGCGACCGAGATCACGCCGCGGCCGCCGATCGCCATGAGCGGCAGCGTCACCGCGTCGTCTCCGGACAACACGAGGAACTCCTTCGGCACGCTCGCGCAGATCTCCGCCATCTGCGTGATGTTGCCGGACGCTTCCTTGATGCCCACGATGTTCTGGACGGCGGCGAGACGCGCGACGGTAGCGGGCTCCAGATTGCAGCCGGTGCGGCCCGGCACGTTGTAGAGCACGATCGGCAGCTTCGTGCGGTCGGCAATCGCCGCGTAGTGCTGGTAGAGGCCTTCCTGGGTGGGCTTGTTGTAATACGGCGTGACCGACAGGATGCCCTGCGCGCCGATCTCCTCCAGCTCGGCGACGGCCTGGATCACCTCGCGCGTGTCGTAGCCGCCCGCGCCGGCCAGCACCATCGCGTGCCCTTCGGCTTCCTCGACGACGATTTCCACCACGCGCCGCTTCTCGGCGCTCGAGAGCGTGGGCGACTCGCCGGTGGTGCCGCAGGGCACCAGGAAGTGCACGCCCGCCTCGACTTGGCGCCGGGCGAGCCGCCGGACCGCCGCTTCGTCGAGCGCGCCCTGCGGCGTGAAAGGCGTGATGAGAGCCGTGCCGACGCCGGTGAATGAAAGACGCATCGTGACCTCGTGATCCGCACGGTCCGCGAAGCCGAAGCCTCACGGCGACGGTCGCTGCCCTGCCTAGCTTCCGATCATGTCCTGCATGGTGAACCAGCCCCGGCGGCCGTTCAGCCATTTTGCTGCTTCCAGCGCGCCGTGCGCGAACACCGCGCGGTCCCGCACGACGTGCGTGAGCGTCACGGTTTCCGACACGCCGTCGAAGCCGACCTCGTGCTGGCCCGGGATGTATCCGGCGCGCGTGGCCGACACGTCCACCGGCCGCGCATAGCCGCCGGCCTCCATCGCGGCCTTCAGGAGGAGCGCCGTGCCGGATGGCGCATCCTTCTTGCGATCGTGGTGCTTCTCGTGGATCCAGGCGCCGACGTCGAGCGGCGCGCACATCCGCGCGGCCTGCTCGACGAGCCGGCGGAACACCTGCATCCCGATCGAGAAGTTCGCCGAGGCGAGCACGCCGATGCCGGCCTCGTCCGCGATGCGGCGCAGCGCGGGCTCGTGCGCCTGCCACCCGGTCGTCCCGACGACGACGTTCACGCGCCGCGCGGCGAGCGCCGAGACGTTCGCGAACACCGCGTCGGGCTGCGAGAAGTCGATCGCCACGTCGACGCTGCCGGCCGTCGTCAGGGCCACCGGCAGCGACGGCTCCAGATCGGCGATGCCGGCGACCTCGCAGCCGTGCTCGCCCGCGAGCTTCTCGACGAGCTGGCCCATCCGGCCGTGCCCGATGACCAGGATCCTCACGCCGGCACTCCGAAGAACCGGTCGTGCACGCGGACGAGCGCCGTCTCCAGGTCGGCCTCGCGGATCACGAGCGTGACGTTCCGCCGCGCCGCCGCCTGCGACAGCATGCGGATCGGGACGCCGCCGATCGCGCCGAGCAGATCGCCCACGAACGCCGGGTCGCGCTGCAGGCCGTCGCCGACGGCGCACAGGATCGCCATGTGGTCCTCGCGGGTGACCTCGGCCACCTCGCCGAGCGAGGCCGCGATCTCGGTCAGCCGACGCGGATCGTCGACCGTGACCGAGACGCTCACCTCCGACGTGGTCACGACGTCGACCGACGTGCGGTGCTTCTCGAAGGCCTCGAAGATGCGCGCGAGGAAGCCGTGCGCCATGAGCATGCGCGTGGACGTGATGTCGACGACGGTGACGTTCTTCTTCGACGCGACGGCCGTGATCGGCCGGTCGGTGGCTGGGCGCTCCCGCGTGATGAGCGTACCGCGCGCGTCCTGCGGCCGGCGCGCGTTGAGGATCCGCACCGGGATGTTCCGGCCGACGGCGGGCTGGATCGTGGCGGGATGCAGCACCTTCGCGCCGAAGTAGGCCAGCTCCGACGCTTCGCCGAACGACAGGTGCGGCACGACCTGGACGTCGCGCACGATCCGCGGATCGGCGGTGAGCATGCCGTCCACGTCCGTCCAGATCTGGATCTCGGAGGCGCCGAGGCACGCGCCGACGATCGACGCCGAGTAGTCCGATCCGCCGCGGCCGAGCGTCGTCGTCACGCCGTCGGGGGTGGCGCCGACGAAGCCGCCGATCACCGGGATGCCGCGGTCGGCGAGCAGCGGCGTCATCGCGTCCACGAGCGCGGCGGCCGTCTCGGTCATCAGCGGCGGCGCGGCCGTGTGCTCCGGCCCGGTGACGATGGCCGTCCGCGCGTCGACCCAGGCGCCGGCCAGCCCGTGCGCGTTGAGCGCCGCGGCGACGATCCGGCTGCTCAGGATCTCGCCCGTCGCCGCGATCGCGTCGAGCCAGCGCGGCGTGACGTCGCGCAGCACGGACAGCGCGCCCGTGATCCGCTCCAGCTCGTCGAACTCGCGATTGATGATCGCGTCCACGTCGGCGCGCTCGCTGCTCGTCACGACGCTCGAGATGTCCAGGTGCCGGCGTCGCAGCGCGTCGAGCCCGGCGTGCGCCGCCTCGCCCTCGCCCGCGGCCGCATCGGCGGCGACCTTCAGGAGCTTGTCGGTGGCGCCGCCGAGCGCCGAGACGACGACGATCGGCCCGCGCCAGTCGGCGCTCTCGGGCTGGGTCGCCGTCTGCCGTGCCGCGCGCACGATGCCGATCAGGCGCTCGATGGCCGCCTGGTCCGCGACCGACGTGCCGCCGAACTTCATCACGATCATAGGAGCCCCTCGGCCTTCATCAGCTCCGCGTTGAGCACCGACGCGCCCGCCGCGCCGCGAATCGTATTGTGCCCGAGCGCGACGAGCTTGTGGGTCAGCACCGGACACGCGCGCACGCGGCCGATCGATACGGTCATGCCGGCGCCGAGATCGGCGTCGAGCCGCGGCTGCGGCCGGTTGATCTCGGACATGACGTTCAGCGCCGGCACGGGCGCCGTCGGCAGGCGCAGCTCCTGCGGCTTGCCGCGGAACGCCTTCATCGCGTGCACGACGTCGTCCACCGACGGACGGATCTCGAGCTCGGCCGAGATCGTCATCGTGTGACCGTCGATGACCGGCACGCGATTGACCTGCGCGCTCACCACCACCTGGTGCGGCCCGCGGCTGTCGTCGTCGCCCAGGATCTTGCGCGTCTCGGTTTCGATCTTCTCCTCCTCGCCGCCGCCGATGTACGGGATGAGATTCCCGAGGATGTCGAGGGACGGCACGCCCGGGTACCCCGCGCCCGACACCGCCTGCATCGTCGTCACCTGCACGCGCCGGAGACCGAACTGGCGCAGCGGCGCGAGCGCCATCGCGAGAACGACCGTGGCGCAGTTCGGGTTGGTCACGACGCCGCCCTTCCAGCCCTTCTCGCTGCGCTGGCGCGCCAGCAGCGCGAGGTGCGCCGCGTTGACTTCGGGAATGAGCAGCGGCACGAGCGGATCCATGCGGTGGCTGCGGGCGTTGCTGAGCACGATGTGCCCGGCTTCGGCGAAGACGTGCTCGATCTCGTCGGCGGCCTTGGCGTCGAGCGCCGAGAAGACGATGCGCGGGCCGCGGCCCGGCACGCAGCCGTCGACCTTCATGCCGCGGCAGAACTCGGGCATGGGCGTGGCGAGCCGCCATGGCGCGGCCTCGGCGTAGCCCTTGCCCTCGGACCGCTCGCTCGCGGCCAGCCAACTCACCTGGAACCACGGGTGATTGGCCAGCCGCGCGATGAACTGCTGACCGACCATCCCGGTCGCTCCGAGTACTCCGACGTCGATTCTCTGAGACATGTGCTTTTTCGTTTCTGATCCGAGGGGCTTTCGCCCCTGCGGGCTCCCCTACGGCGCCGCTTGCGGGGGCCCCTTCGCCCCGCGCCGCGACGCCGGCTCGCTTCGCTCGTTTCCTTGCTCCGAAGGCTTTCGCCCTGCGGACTCCCCTACGCCGCCAGACAACAAAAAACCCGCCGTGCGATGCGCATCGGCGGGTTCTGGAAGGCCGCGGTGGCCGGACCGTCAGGCCATCGTCACACGCGCACCGTCGTCACCGCCGCGGCGGAGATCCGCTTGGGATTGAATCGCTTTCGCGCGGAGACGAGAGAACGCATGACCACAGGAAGCATAGTCAAACGGCCGCCGGACGGTCAAGACCTCATGGAAGTAGGCGCCCGCCAAGTCGGCGATTGGAGCAAGAACGCGACGGCGTGATCCGCAGTGAGGTCGACGTCGACAACGTCGATCTGATCGCAGGGCCACCTGGCCGCCGGGTCTTTCAGGCCGCGTCGCGGGCCTCCATACGGCTCGAGAGCGTCGCGGAGTTCTCGGACACTTCCGTGATGGTCTTGCTGATGTCGGCCGTCGCGCGCACCTGCTCGTCGACCGACGACTCGATGACGAACGCGCTCGTGCCGATCTGCTCGATGGCCTGACTGATCGCCGCGAGCCGCATGGTCACGTCCTCGGTCGCGGCCAGCATCCGGACGATCTGATCCTCGATCTCCTGTGCGGCGCGCGCGGTGCTGGTGGAGAGGTCCTTGACCTCGGTAGCGACGACCGCGAAGCCGCGGCCGTGCTCGCCGGCACGTGCGGCCTCGATCGTCGCGTTGAGTGCGAGCAGCTTCGTCTGCCCCGCGACGCGTGTGATGAGCTTCAGGATCCCCTTGATGCGCGCCGCATCGTCGTTGAGCGCCGCGGCGGCCGCGGCGGTTGCGCGGACCTCGTCGACGACCGAGTGCGTCCGCTCCGCCGACTCGCCCACCTGCCGGCTGATCTCGGAGGCCGTGGCACGCAGCTCCTCGCACGCGGCCGCGGCCGACTGCACGCTGGCCGCGGTATCACGCGCGAGGTCCGCCGCCACACCCACTTGCGCGGCACGTTCACGCATCACCCGGCCCGCGCGGTTGATCGTCGCCGCGCCCTGCCGGTACGCGCCCGCCAGCCCGCGCTGCAGGATGGGACGATGGAACCGGTTGCGGCTGCAGTGATCCATGGCCGCGGCGGATTCGCGGACGAACGCGTCGGCCGTGTCGAGCATGCGGTTGACTGCACGGCTCACGGCCGCGTAGGCCGGGTCGGTCTCGAGCCCGAGCACGCGGGCCTCGAGGTCGCCTGCAGCGGCCCGTTCGCAGGCCTCCACGATGATCTGAATCCGGTCGTTCATGCGGACACCTCTTCGAGCGTCGTGTGACGAGACAGGCTGAACACGAACTGGCTGTAGTCCAAACCGGCGGCGCCGAGCTGTTGCACCAGCAGCGCCGTCGAGGCGCGGATCGCATCCTTGCGGTCCGCGTGTTTCCGTTCCTCCGCGCACAGCGCGGCGTAGATGGGCTTGATCTTCGCGATGGCGTCCCCGTGCGGAACGCGGCGATTCGAGTGGTACCCGACGTGGACGCCCCTCGGGTCGAACGACGGCGTCACGTGCGCGAACACCCAGTACTCGTCGCCGGACCGGGCGAGGTTCAGCACGTAGGCGAAGATCTCCTCGCCTTTGGCGATGGTGTCCCAGAGCAGGTGAAACACGCACCGCGGCATGGCGGGATGCCGGATGAGGTTGTGCGGCGCGCCGATCAGCTCCTCCGCCGTGTATCCGGATACGCGCTCGAACACGTCGTTGGCGTACGTGATCCGGCCTTTCAGATCGGTCTTGCTGACAATCAGCTCGTTCTCGCCGAAGCGCACTTCGCGCCCGGTCGGCGTCGGTCGGATGGGGACGATGGCCATGGACTGTCTCCTCTTGCGTGTCGAATCGCGGATGGCCCGGGCTCAGGCCAGTTCTGCCGGCCCGGCAACGAGCGTCACGATGGCCCGGTCGTCGCCGCTCTGGAACGCCACCCGCGTGACCACCTGCGCGGACGCCGGCATGCTCAATCGATGGTCGGTGCCCGCGACGACGGTGGGCAGCCCGAGGTGGCATCGGCCGTCGAGCAGGCCCTTCAGATTGCCGCCAGTCATGTTGGTGATCTCGCCGACGGCATCCTGCATGTCCTGCGTCGAGGCCGGCTGATCCTCCAGCGCGAACATCACCCGCGCGGCACGGTCGGCCAGTCCGATCGGCACCTGCACGACGACGGCGCCGAACCAGTCGCCCGTGATCGCGATGACCCCGTCGAGTGTCGGGACATCGGATGGCGACACGTCCGGCGCGACGACGGGATCGAGGTCGATCCCGAGCGCGGTCTGCCAGACGTCCTGCGTGATACTGACGACTTCCTGTCTCCCTGGCTGCATGTCAGGCTCCGTGCTTGGTGGCGGCACCGGCCGGGCGATAGAAGCCCGTCTTTCCCCACGTCTGCCGCTCGAATCCATCGTGAATCGCCATCGTCGTCTCCACCGACCCGAGGAACAGGTAGCCGTCGGGGGCAAGGATCCGGTGCACGCGATGGAGGATCTCCCGCTTGGTCTTCACGTCGAAATAGATCATCACGTTGCGCAACATGACGAGGTCGAACGGCCCCATCGCCGGCCACGGTTTGATGAGGTTGAGCGGCTGGAACGTAATGGCCTTGCGGAGCGGCTCCTTGATCACCCACTCCATCCCATCCTTGTCGAAGTACTTCGTCAGCATCGCGGCCGGCAAGCCACGGTTGACCTCGATTCGGCTGAACCGTCCCGCCATCGCCCGCTTCAGCACGTCCTGCGACAGGTCCGTCGCGAGCTGGCGCACGTCCCAGGTCGCCACGTCGGCGAAGTGCTCCTTCATGAGCATCGCGACCGAGTACGGTTCCTGGCCGGTCGACGACGCGCCATACCAGACGCGGAGCTGACGCGCGACTTTGCGGCGCTGGATCAGCGCCGGCAGGACGTGATGTCTCAGCGCCTCGAACGGCTCGACGTCCCGGAAGAACGAGGTTTCGTTGGTGGTCATCGCCTCGACGATCGAGGCGCGCAGGGCGCTCGTGGACGATCGCCGGGCGTGCTCCACGAGCTGATCCGTCGAGCCGAACCCTCCCACGCGCGCGACCGGCAGCAGCCGGCTTTCCACCAGATAGGCCTTCGCGTCGTCGAGCACGATGCCGGCTTGATCGCCGACGAGGTCGCGGACGTAGGTGAAGCTAGCGGTCGACAGCGACATGCGGCCTCCCGTTCATCGCGGGCGCCATCGAAACCTGGACGCGACGGTGCCCGAGACGGGCGGTGATTTCGGCAGCCAGACTCTCGAGCGGGAGAACGGCGCTGGCCAGCCCGTTCTGGACGACGAACCCCGGCATCCCCCAGACGACGCTCGTCGCTTCGTCCTGAGCGATGACAGAGCCGCCCGCTTCGGTGATGTGACGCGACCCGGCGAGGCCATCCTGGCCCATGCCCGTGAGCACGACTCCCAGCACGCGCGCGCCGTAGACCTGCGCGACCGAGCGGAACAACACGTCGACCGAGGGCCGGCAGGAGTTCTCGGGCGGGGCCTGCGTGAGCGCGAGGGTCACGCCGGTGCCCTGTCTCCGGACTTCCATGTGGAAGTCGCCCGGCGCGATGTAGCAGTGATCCGGCAGGACCTCCTGTCCAGCGGTTGCTTCGTGCACCGGGAACCCGCACTGCTGATCGAGCCGGTCGGCGAGCAGCTTCGTGAAGAACGGCGGCATGTGCTGCACGATGACGATCGGCACACCCAGCCCCTTCGGCAACGCCGGCAGCATGGCCGCCAGCGCGTTGGGACCGCCGGTCGACGTGCCAATGCAGAGCACGGCCGGCCCACCGGCGGTCGCCGATCGGGCGAACACCGCGGCCGGTGCCGGCGCTCCGGCGGAACGCGCAGGTGAGGGCGACGGCAGCTTCGCCGTTTGCGGATGCCGCCGGCGCGCGGTCAGTGCCCGCAGCTTCGGCACGAGATCCTGCCGGATGCGGTCCAGCGCGGCGGTCACGCTGCCCACGTTCGCCGGCTTGGTGACGTAGTCCGACGCGCCGGCGCTCAGCGCGTCCATCGTCGCGGCGGCGCCGCGTTCGGTCAGCGTGCTGAACATGACCACCGGCAGCGTCGGCCACTGGCGGCGGACTTCCCGGACGGTCGCGATGCCGTCCAGATCCGGCATCTCGACATCCATCGTGATGATGTCGGGGTTGCACTGCGGGATCTTCTGCAGCGCGATACGCCCGTTCGCCGCAACGCCGACGACCTCGATGTCGGCCTCGGCCGACAAGGCGTCGGTCAGCAGACGTCGGACAACGACGGCGTCGTCAACGGCGAGGACTCGGATCTTGGGCACGGATCACCTACACCGGCAACCCCATCACGCGCAGCTTGTCGGCAATCACCTCGCGCGTGAACGGCTTCATGACGTACTCCTGGGCGCCGGCTTCGAGTGCCGTCGACACCTGGGTCATCTCGGTTTCGGTGGTGACCATCATCACCTTGGTGGCCGCATACCGGTGGTCGCGACGCAGCGCCTGGATGAACTCGAGACCGTTCATCTCGGGCATGTTCCAGTCGACCAGCACCAGATCGGTGCTGGGCTGGAGGCGCGCGAGCGCGTCCTTTCCGTGGACGGCTTCGGTCACGCCGAACCCGAGCTCCGTGAGCATGCGGCCCAGGATGAGCCGCATGGCTCTGGAATCATCGACGACGAGAGCGGTCATGGGATTCGATCCTCCGTAGGCACCGGCCTACGCGCTGAGACGTGGCATCGCGCCGATCGCCCGCACGCGGGGACCGGCGGGCACGGGCTTCGCGGCGCCCGCCGACGACACACGGCCGATGACGGCCTGCAGTTCCGCCGCCATGCGTGCCAGCTCGCTCGACGCCCGCAGGGTATCGTTGGCGCCGGACGTCGTGCTGTTGGCCGCCTCGGCGACCGCTGTGATGTTCTGGGCGATTTCGGCGGTCCCCTTCGCCGCTTCGGTCACGTTGCGGCCGATCTCGTTGGTCGTCGCGGTCTGTTCCTCGACGGCGCTCGCGATCGTGTTGGAGATGTCGTTGATCTGGTTGATGATGGCGCCGATCTGGCCGATGGCGTCCACGGCGCTCTTCGTGTCGGCCTGAATGGCCTCGATCTTCTGGCCGATCTCCTCGGTCGCCTTCGCGGTCTCCTTCGCCAGTTCCTTGACTTCGTTGGCGACGACCGCAAAACCTTTCCCGGCCTCGCCCGCCCGCGCGGCTTCGATCGTCGCGTTGAGCGCCAGCAGGTTGGTCTGCTCGGCGATGGACGTGATCACCTTGATGACCTTGCCGATCTCGAGGCTGCTCGCGCCGAGCTTGTTGACGAGCTGGTTGGTCGTCTCCGCCATGCGAACCGCCGCCGTGGCGACCTTCGCCGCCTCGTTGGCGTTCTTCGCGATCTCGCGAATGCTCGCGTTCATCTCCTCGGTCGCGGTCGCCACGGTCTGGACGTTCTTGCTCACCTGCTCGGAGGCTGCCGACACCACGCCGGCCTGCGCCGACGTCTCGGTGGCGTTGCGGGCCATCTGCTGGCTCGACGCCATGAGCTCCTCGGACGCGGAGGCGAGCGTCATGGCGCTGTCGTTGACCTTGACGAGCACGCCCTCGAGCATCGGCGCTTCGTGGGGAGCAAAGGGGGACGCGGCATCGGCCACGGCGGCCGAGCCCTTCCGTCTGGCTGCGGACATGTCGGACTCCTTCTGACGCTGTTGAGATTTCGGGAGCGTGGCGCGCCGAGCCACAGCGGCCGGGCCGCTCCCGGACGTGACGATATCGGGCGCGACGGACGCGACGGTGTTCTTGCGGATTGCAGGCATCACGCGACCCGTTCCCGCGACAGTTCATCGTCCAAGCCGACCGTCCGCTCGACGTCGAGCACGAGCAGCAGACGGCCGTCGAGCTTGTAGACCCCCGTGACCACGTCGCGCACCGGCCGGCCCACCGTGTCCGGGATCCGCTCGAACTGCGATGGCCGAGGCGCCAGCACGTCGCCGATCCCGTCAACCAGCAGGCTGACCGCGCCACCACCCGTCCGCACGACGACGTTCATCGGCTGGGCATCGGCCGCGCGTGACGCCATGGCCAGCCGCTGACGCATGTCAATCGCCGTGACGATCTGGCCGCGCAGGTTGATCAGGCCGCGCACGGTGCGCGGTGCGAGGGGCACAGGCGTCATGGTCTGGAACCGGATGACCTCCTGCACCTGGAGGACGTCCACGCCGTACCAGAGATCGCCGAGCATGAAGGTCGCGAACTGGCGGGACGCCGGTTCGCCGTCGCGCGCCGGAAGACCGGACATGACGAGATTCCTCACGCAGCGGCACCGCCGGACGCCTCGACGAGTTGGTCGAGGTCGACCAGGTCGGTGACCCGCTGCTGAATGACGGCAGCGCCCCGAATGCCGGGACCGCTGAACGAAGGCTCGACCGTCACCGCGCCTGTCGCGATGTCGACGATGCGATCCACCACGAGCGCGAGGCGCCGGCCATCCTTCGAGAACACGATGGCGTGGCGCGACCCGCCGCCAGCCGGCGTGGCCGGGCTGCCGAAGTAGACGAGCGGCATGATCTCGTCGCGGTACTGCACGACGTCGCGGCCGCCAGACCGTTCCAAGACCTCCGGCGAGAACTCTTCGAGCCGGTCGATCCGATCCAGCGGAATCGCCAGCCGGTCGTGCCCCGCGGCGGCGAACAGCAGCCACGAGACGGCGTCCGGCGCCGCCAATGCCGCCGACGCATCGGCGGACGTCTCGCCCGCGCTCCGCGCCTCGGCCAGCACGCCGGCCTGTTGCGCCAGCCCGAACACGTCGAGGATCAGCGCGACGTGCCCGTCGCCCAGGATCGTGGCGCCGGCGAACACGGTGACGTCCTCGAGCAGCTTGCTCAACGGCTTCACCACGATCTCCTCGGTGTCGTTGATCGCGTCGACGATCAGGCCGAACTGACGCCCACCGGCGTTCAGCACCACCATGTTGATGACGTCGTCCGGCGCGCCCGATGCCAACGCGAGCTGGTCGTTGAGGACGACCACCGGCAGGAGATCGCCGCGAAGACGGTGGAAGAGCGAGTCCTGCACGCGCTCGATCCCGAGCCGCGCCTGCTCGCCTTCGAGCCGCACGAGCTCGACCAGGCTGACCTGCGGGATGGCGAAGCGCTCGCCACCCGTCGTGACCATCAGGGCTGGAATGATGGCCAGCGTCAGCGGGATCTTGATGCGGATGGTGGTGCCGTGCCCGACCTTCGTCTGAATGTCGACCGTGCCGCCAATCCGTTCGACGTTGGTCTTGACCACGTCCATGCCGACGCCACGGCCGGACACGTTGGAGATGGTCGCCGCCGTGGAGAAGCCGGGGGCGAAGATGTAGCGGACGATGTCGTGTTCGCTGAGACGGCCGGCCGCCTCGGGCGTCAGCATGCCGCGATCGACGACCTTCCGGCGGACCCGCTCCGGGTCGATGCCCGCACCATCGTCGGTGATCTCGATGTTGATCTGTCCGCCCTCGTGGAAGGCGCGCAGCGTCAACGCTCCTTCCGGGTTCTTGCCCCTGGACTGCCGCACGTCGGGCGCCTCGATGCCGTGGTCCACCGCGTTCCGGACCACGTGTGTCAACGGGTCCTTGATGGCCTCGATGATCGTCTTGTCGAGATCGGTGTCCTTGCCGATCATCTCGATCCGGACGCGCTTGCCACACGTCACCGCCAGGTCCCTGACGACGCGAGGGAACTTGCTCCAGACGTTGTCGATGGGCTGCATCCGCGTCTTCATGACGCCTTCCTGCAGCTCGGAGGTGACGAGATTCAGCCGCTGGGTGGCGCCGACGAAGTTCGAGTCGCGCTGCGTGGTGGTGAACTGGAGGATCTGGTTGCGGGCGAGCACCAGCTCGCCGACGAGCGTCATCAGCTTGTCGAGCAGGCCCACGTCGACGCGCAGCGACGTTTCGGCCACGGCGGATCGGCGGTCGTCGACCTGACGGCGGTCATCGCGGCTGGCGTCTGCCGGTGCCTCGATCTCGGAACTGTGCGCATGAACGGTGGCGGCCTCATGAGCGTCTACCACCGGCTCGGATCCGGGTCGCGTGGCGACCGGCAGCGGGACCGCCGCGGCTGACGGAACCGGCGCCGACGGCACGTCACCTGACGGCTGAGTGAGACGCGTCAGCTCGGCGACGAGCTCGCCGTAGTCCACGTCGTTCTCGGCTTCGGTCTGCTCGATCGAGGCCAGGAGCGAACGAATGGCGTCGACCAGCTTCAGCAGGCCCGTGGTGATCTCTTCGTTCAGGACGAGCACCCCGTCGCGCATCCGGCTCAAGAGGTTCTCGCCCACGTGCGTGATCGACTGGAGCTTGGAGAACCCGAGGAAGCCGCACGTCCCCTTGATGGTGTGAACAGTCCGGAAGATCGACGCAAGGATCTCGACGTCGCGAGGGTTCTTCTCGAGCTCGATCAGCGCCTGGTCCAGACGATCGAGGTTCTCGTAGCTCTCGACCAGGAACTCCTTGATCAAATCGTCGGACATTCGCGTTCATCTCCGAGACGCTGGCCGATGGGTATCGGTCGGGCTGGGGAGTGTGCGGCGGGCACCGGGCTGTTCGGGACCGTCGCGCGGCTGGACCGGTGTGTGACCGGTCATGTTCTGCCGGCGCTATCCCTCGAACTCACGAGGCATCGACGCTAGGAACGCAATCGACCTCGTGGCACGCTCCTTGAGCGGCGGACGCCCGACGCGATGAACACAGGCTAAAAGTTCGTCCCGTCGCTCCGATTCAGGGATGGAAAGAGGAACGAAGCGCGAGGAAGCACGAGAAAGAAGAAGACGGTATGTCCCGTCCACCAGCTTCCCGGCGAGAAGGCTCGGGAAGATTCGAGAGAACTCCGTTGACCATTCTCATCGTCGATGACAGCCGTGCCATGCGCATGATCGTGACGCGCACGCTGCGACAGGCTGGATTCAAGGCCCCCATCATCAAAGAGGCGGAAGACGGCGCCGTCGCCCTCGCCGCCATCCGCGCCGAGCCCCCCGATCTCGTGCTCTCGGACTGGAACATGCCCCACATGTCCGGCATCGAGCTGCTGACGCAGCTCAATGCCGAAGGCCTCAGGGTGAAATTCGGGTTCGTGACGTCGGAGAGCACGGCGGCCATGCGGGAACAGGCGGCCGCCGCCGGCGCGCTGTTCCTGATCGTGAAGCCGTTCACGGTCGAGGCGTTCCAGGACGCGCTCGGTGCGCTCGTCTAGAGGTCGCGATGACGACGACTTCGATGTCCGTGCCCGTCGCCAACGACCTCCGCCGGCTGATCGCCGGCATTCTCGGCGTGCAGGTCACCGTCCGCCAGGGCTCACCGGTCAATCCGCGTTCGTCCAAGCCGGCTGTTGCCGCGGTCTACCGGCGCGACGACGACGAGGTGGCGGCGGTGATGGCCTGCGACCTCGAGCTGGGCACCGCGATCGGCGCCGCCATGACCATGATCCCGGCGCGCGTCGCCGAGGAGATGGTCAACCGGAACACGATCGACGACATGATCTACGACAACCTGCGCGAGGTCATGAACGTGCTGGCGTCGAGCTTCAACAACCAGACCAACGCGGTGCACGTACGGCTGGTCGACCTGCGCCGCACGCCGGCAGAGCCGCTCGACGAGGCCGCCATCGTGGCCGTGCAGCAGCCCGCCGCGAAGGCCGACTTCGAGATCGACGTTCCGCGCTACGGCACGGGACGTCTTTCGTGCTACATGGCTTGAGACCGAGCCTCACGCCGGGAGCGGCACGGATGTCACCGCGCGCGGTTCGCCGCGGCGATTTGCGCTGATGCCTCGACCGTGCTCAGCGCACGAACGAGTTCGGCTCGAGACTCGGTCGCGAGAGCAGCTCGAGTCGACGGTGTCGGCCAAGCGCCGCGACGACGCTCGCCGGCGCGTCGACCGGCACGGTCGGCAGGCGCCGGATCACGGCTTCACCATCGCTCGAAGCTCGGGAAGGTTGGTGCGGGCGATCTCGCGGAGCTTCTCCATGCTCTCGAGATGACGAGCGCCGTTTCCCGTGCGGTTCAGAAAGGCCACGTCCTCACGCTTCACCCTGATCAGAATGTGCTGCGGCGCCGACTTCGGCACGCTGCGGTCGTAGTAGTCGGGGTTCACGGTGACGTAGACTCGGTTCGCCCTGTCCTCGAGCGACGTGAAGACATAGCCGCGCTCAGTGAGCCCGAGCACCTCGGCCTGTTTGATGAACGCGATTTCATCGGTGGCTTCGCCGAGCAGCCGCCGGTAGTACGCCAGCAGTCCGGGGCTGGGACTCGACCTGGATCCCACGATCTCGATCTGCCTGGTCAGGAACTCGCGCCTGGTGACGTAGCGAAACGGCAGGGCGCCTGCCCGGGTGAGCCACCAGACCGTCGTGCCGTCGACGAAGTTGAACTCCTGGATCCCGTCGGCCGTGGCCTGTGGCAGCGCGATCCTGTCCTTGAGCTGATAGTACCCGCGCGGCAGGTAGCTGAAGCCGGCGTACGAATCGCCTCGCTCGGCCTCGCCGACGAAGTGCATGTTCACCTGGACCGAGACGTTGCCGAGCGACACATCCAACGCAACCGGCTTGCCGTTGCGGCACTCGATCTTGTGATTGCTCAGCGTGAAGATGTAGGTGTTGCCATAGCGGTCCTTGTTCGTCACGGCCTGCGGCAGGATGTCGTAGTTCACTTCGTAGTAGCCGATGGCGCCCGTCGGCACGAACGTCGACCTGAACATCTGCACCACGCGCTGCATGATCTTCCGCTCGGCTGCGAGCTCACCGGCCGGAATCCCGCGGGTGTTCTGATCCGGCTCCGACTTCCACACGTTGGTGAGCCCGTCGAACTGGGACGCGTCGCAGTAGACGTTCTGCGCCCTGGCCAGCGCAGTGTTCCAGGTGACCAGCGCGATCAGGAGCAGCAGGGGGCCCAGGCTACTTCGGGCACGGGTTGTCAGCGAAGACCTTGGCACTGTTGTTCTGCTCCTGGGACTCGTGGACGCCGTTCATGGGATCGGCGAGGATCTCGAATCCGTAGCTGGACCCTGGGCCGGACCTGGACCGGGGCTCGGGCCACCAAGCGAGCCCGGCGCCGTCTGGCTCAAACAGTCACCGTCACCCACGAGATGCCCACCTCGCGCGCGACCTGCTGTTTAGGTCCTCAGGCGGCCTACTTCTCGAGCGGCGAACGGATCACTCTTCGAGCGGCGCGCCCAGGCGGTTTGCGCGGCTCCAGTCGGCGATCGAGTGATGGAAGTGTTCCATCCCCGCTGGCACTACGAGGACGAGCCGCGGTGGGGCGATCGCGGGCGCAACACGAGGCTCGGCGGCTGAGAACGTGTCGTTCCGTCTACCGTCGTCAGAGCCTCGTCCTCGAGGGCTTGATCCGACGACGAAGCAGGGCTGCGCCCATCGTCGCCACCAACAGAAGCGACGACGGCTCGGGCACGGGCGTGGTCGAGACGACGAGGTTGTCGATTGCGGAGAATGGGTAGTAGTTGGGCCCGCTGCCACCCGAAATGTCCGGCGTGTAGAAGGCGATCGAGACAATCGGCTGATCGGCGGTGAAGCCCATGAACGCCCGGCCGGGCATCGCCAGCGTGGTGATGGATTGCGTGACGGTCGTGGCGTCGAGCAGCGTGATCGTCGCGAACATCTGCTCGGCGACGCCGCCATTGTCGTAATCGACGATCATCACGTCCGCACCGACGGCGTTCTTGCCTGCCGGCAGCGCCGCACGTATCGGATCGGCATAGTAGTAGCCAATGGCCGTGGCGCCAGAGCCCCAGTCGTAGTAACTGGGGGCGAAGCCCGGATCGATGGCAACCAGAAGGCCCGAGTCGGTCGTGAAGGTCACGCCGCTGATCGTGTCGCCGAAGATGTCGGCGTACGAACCGGCGGGGGCGATGCCCTCGAAGTCGATGTTGGTCGCAGGCGCCACGGCGCTGAGGAACGAGGCGCGATCGGAATAGAAGATCGGTGACGCCTGAGCTGCGCGACCAACGCCGAGCACGATCATCGCCATCGCAACGCAAAGCGACAGTCGCGACAGGTTCTCATGCCGCGAAGAGCGTGGCCGGCAGACCGCGACACGGAAAGCATCAGCATCCCGCTCGTCATGAATCGAGATTGCTCCTGGAAACGAGACCGACATTCCGCGCCCCCCTTCGCTCGCAATGACCGAGCCCAAGCTCTTGCTGCCAGTGGACGAGCTCGCCTTGGCTCGTCTTCTCACCGAGGACAGCGACGATACCTGTCTGCCGGCGTGAAATCCAACAGAAAGACAATCCGACCAGCGCGCAAATCGACGATTCTTTCGGCTCTTCTTCAAGAGTCTGAGTCGCGGCAGACTTTCGCGAACTCGGGCTGACAAAGCTCTGCCGCCGGGCCGACTAGCCTTGCGTGGCGCGGTTCGATCCCGCCGCCGCCACCGTGCTCGACCAACGCGCGCCGGAGTGCTCGCGAACGACGAATCGAGCCGCCGCCTTTTCGACGGAAGCCATACGCCGTGCGCCCGCACTCGGCGGCGGTGCAGGCCGACGATGCTATCATTGCTAGCATGTCGCAGTTGATCGTGAGGAACGTCGCGCCCAGGCTCGTCCGCGCGCTGAAGCAGCGGGCGGCGAAGGCGGGGCGATCCGCGGAGGCGGAACACCGATCGATCCTGGAGTCGGCCCTGTCGCCAGAACGGACTGGCCGGGACTTCAAGGCGTTTCTCAAGCTCATGCCCGGCGCCGGGTCGTTGCGCCTTCGACGATTGCGAGATACCGGAAGGACGGTCGATCTGTGACGTTCCTGCTCGATACGACCATCCTGTCCGAGCTTCGCCGGCCTCGCCCGGCGGCCGGGCTGACCGCGTGGTTCGACCGGCAGGACGCCGATGACCTGTTCGTCAGCGTCCTGACGCTCGGCGAGATCCGCGAAGGCGTCGAACGCCTGCGCACGAAGGAGGCGGCGCGTGCCCGCACGCTCGACGCCTGGCTCACCACGCTGACGACCGTCTACTCGGATCGCCTGCTGCCGGTCGACGAGACGGTGGCCGAGGCCTGGGGACGGCTGCGAGCCGATGTCCGGCGGTCGGTTCCCGTCATCGACACGATGCTGGCCGCCACGGCCCGCGTACACGGCCTGACGATCGTGTCGAGAAATGAGCGCGACTTCGCCGGGCTCGGTGTTCCGGTCTTCAACCCGAAGTAGCCGCTCGCCAACGGCCAATCCAGACAGACGCCCGCCGCCAGCCTTCGGGCCGGCGGGATGCGGAGGCGCGGCCCCAAGCCTGCGCCGCTCTTCAGAAGCTCAGGTTGGTATTGAACGAGATCCGCCTCGTCCCGAACGCCGCGTTCGGCTTCAGGAAGCCGGGCGACGTGACGACCGCGCCGTAGCCGCTGTAGTTCGCGTGGTTGGTGATGTTGTTGATGCTGACGTTGACGTTCAGCCGATAGCGCGGCACTTCCTGCGACGCGATCTGCGTCACCGTGTAGCCGCCCGACGACGAGCCGGAGACGGAGATCCCGCCGCCGCTCTGCACGCGCTTCGTGCCGAGCGCGAAGGCGTAGCTGAAGCCGGCATCCGCGTTGAACGTGCCGGTCGTGCGCAGCGAGTTGCGCCCGTAGCCGTCCGGCCGATCGTTGAACACGAGATCGCCGTTGTCGTCCGTGCCCGTGCGCGCGGTGAGCGGCGGCGCCGAGCTCATCGACACGCCGAACCGCGCGGTGAAGTTCCTGATCGCGCCCGTGAGGATCGACAGGTTCAGTCGGTTCCGGACGTCGCCGAGGCCGGGACCCCATTCCTGCGACAGGTCATTGGTGGCGGGCGTCGAGAACGCGCCGTCGGTGTTGTTCCGAAGATACGCGTGCGTCCAGGTGCCGTTGAGCGTGAGCTGCCGGCGCCCCACGAAGAGCTTGCCGGTACCCGGCACCGGCGGTGGCCCCGGCGGCGCGAGGTTCACGTTGAAGTTCGTCGTCAGCGTGTGCTGGCGCGACCGCCCGAGATCCACGGCCTGGATCACGTTGGCGAACACCGGATCGGGACGAACGCCGTCGATCGGCGCGTTCAGGTTGGCGCCGACGAGCAGGTGCTCCGCGCGGATGTACGCGTAGGTGAAGTTGACCGTCAACGGCCGGCCGAAGCTCTGGGACACGCCCGTGCTGAACCGGTCGCTCCGCCCCATCGTGAGCGTGTCGGCGAGCACGTACCGGTTCATCGGCGGCGTCACGCCGGCGCCGGTTCCGGGATCCGGGTACGCCGGGTCGATGATGTTGATCTCCTGCTGCCGGAAGCCGTCGACCTGCAGCGTCTGGCGATACGTGTTCATGCTCAGCCAGTCGTAGAAGATCCCGGCGCTCGCGCGCAGCGTCGTGCGGCCGCTCGCGAACGGCGCCCAGGTCACGCCGAAGCGCGGGCCGAGGTTCAGGTAGTCCCCGAGATGCGCCTGCGCTTCGTACCGGATGCCCGGCGAGAGCGTGAGGTTCTTGCGCAGGCGGATGTCGTCCTGGATGTACACGCCGGCCTGCAGGCTCCGGTAGCTGACCTCTGGATCGCCGATGCGCCGCGTGTAGCTTCGCGGGCGGCCGGCGAGATAGGCGTCGAGGTTCTCGAACGTGTAGGTGCCGAGGTAGTTGGACGTCTGATCGCTGCGATAGCTCGACCCGTCGATCTGCACGCCGGTTCGGAAGGAATGGATGCCGCGGACGTAATCCAGATCCGATCCGAACGACATCGACAGCGTGCGCGTCCCGCCGCGCTGCTGCGCGCCGCCCATCGTCGTCGCTTCGGTGACGACGATCGTCGGCAGCTCGGCCGCCGACCGCGTCGTCTCGTCGGACCAGTTCATCGAGAGGCGGGTGTTCGTGGCGAACCGCCGGCCGAGCGGGCCCATCTCCTGCGCGTAGAACATGAAGTTGTCCACGTCGGTCGTGTAGGCGCGGCTCACCTCGTTGTAGGCGCCGATGCCGATGTTCTCGTTCTTGAACCCGTACCGGCCGGCCTGCACGCGCAGCAACTGATCCTTCGTCAGGGCGTACTCGAACCCGCCGAAGAACTGGTTGGATCGGTTGGGCGAGCGGACGCTCGAGAGCCGCGTCACGCGCCCCTCCGCCGTGTTCAGGTACTCGATCGGCGTCGAGTAGCTCGAGTTGCCGTAGAGCGAGAGGAAGTAACCGAGCTTCTCCGGCACGAGCGTGCCGCTGAGGTACGTGCTGTACTGCTTGTTCTGCGCCGGCCCCTTGCGCGCGACGAGCGGGTTCACGCCGTCGAGCGCGCTGTCGTAGAAGTTGAAGCTGACGCCGCCGCGGAACGGCCCGCCGCCCGGGTTGGTGACGACCTCGATCCGTGGAAAGCCCGCCTGGTGGATCTCGGCGGCGAACTGATCGCGCGAGATGCGGATGGACCGGATCTGCGACTTGTGAGGGAGCTGCTGCCCCTCGAAGCTATCGACGCTGATGACCGCGTCGGGCCCGGCCATGTCCTGCAACTGGCGGCGCAGCTCGTCCGGGTCCTCCGAGAGCGCGTCGATCTGCTCGCGCGTGAGCACGGTGCCGAACGTCGTCGCCCGCTCGGCGGCCGCTTCCTGGCGATCCAGCTCGACCGTCGCCGAGTCGGCCATGCGGCTGATCGGCAGCACGAGCGTCTGCCGGTTGTCGCCGGCGCGCACGCGCAGCTCCTTGAGGATCGCCTTCTCGAAGCCGGGGAACTCCGCGCTGAGCGTGTAGCGGCCCGGCAGGAGCGACTCGACCGTCGCGATCCCCTTGTCGTTCGCCTTGACGGGCGCCACCGCCGTGCGCTTCGTCGCGTCCTCGAGCCCGACCACCGTGACGTCAGCCCCGGCGAGCACGCCGCCGGTCTGATCGATCACGGTCACGATCAGCTTGCCGTTACGCGCCTGCGCCGCCACACCTCCGGGCACCGCGAGCGCGAGCCAGATCCCGACGACAGCGGTCCACCGGACCAAGGAATCCATGATGTGTTCCTTGGACGATCAATTCGCGATCCTGGTTGGCGCCTGCACCTTCACGTTCTTGCGCTTCGTCGTCACCTCGATGCGATCCGACGGATCGACGCCGTCCGGCAGCAGGTACGAGATCTCGTACTGCGACGTCAGCTCGCCGGCGACCTGCTCGGCGGCTTTGATCAGGGCCTGGCCGCTGAACTCTTCGTAGCGCCCGCCGGTGTCCTTCGACCCGTCGTTCAGCACGGTCTCCAGATCGCGCCCGCGCGTCGCCGCCTCCGAGTTCGCGAGATCCGATCGCGCCTGTCCCGCCGCGCCGCCGCCGCCACCGCCGCCGCTCGACGCCCCGGACGCACCGGTGTTGCGGGCCGCGATGACGTACATCCGGACCCCGCTCTTGCGGAGCGCCTCGCGGACGACGTCGGCGCGAATCGAGCTCGACGCCGAGGGCACCGCCCGGATCACGACGAGCGCCGGGCGCGTGCCCGGCTTCGGCAGCGTCTTGATCGTGTCGTTGATCGCCTCCATGAGCTGGCCGCTCAGCGGCTTGTTCGATCGCGGCGACAGCTTCTGGATGCCTTCGACCAGCTTGTCCACGTCGGTCGTGTAGTCGACGAGCAACTGCGGCTGTTCGACCACGGCCGTGATCGACGTCTCCGTGTTCTCCGGCATCTTCTGGAGGATCGACGCGAGCGCCGGCTGCATGCCGCCGATGCCGCCGTCGGCCACGATGAACGCGAGCCGCAACGGCGAGGCCGCCGGCTTCACGTCGCTGATCTCGCGGACCTTGCCGCCCTCCTTCACCTCGAAGTCGGCGGCCGTCAGGTCCTTCAGCGGCGCGCCGTCCTTGTCGGTCACCGACGCGTACACCGTCCGCATCATTGCTCTCACGTCGCGTGCCGCGCCGGGGGCCCTCACGTCGCGTGCCGCGCCGGGGGCTCTCACGTCGCGTCCGGCGACGGAAGCCGGCCCGTCACGCCCCGCGATCGGGATCGACGTCAGCACCATGCCGCAGACCGCCGCCACGAGAACTGCCAGGCCTTGCCGTACCTTCGTGCTGGATGCCATTGCCGTTGTCCTCCGAACTACTTGCTGGCCACTGCGAACTTGCGCGGATCGATGCGCGTGTTGAGGCGGAAGCGATCGAACGTGGTCTCTTCCGTGGTGTCGGCGCCGATCGCGCGGCGCAGGCGGAACGGGAACTTCACGCCGTCGACGTCCCGATAGTCGGCGTAGTACAGCCGGTGCTCCACCGGCGTGGCCTGCGCTTTCGCGCGCAGCGCCAGGATGTCCTTGGCGTACTTGTCCTTCTCTTCCTGCGTCGCGGTGGCCGGCGGCGCCGCGGGTGCCGTGACGACGACCGCGCCAGGCGCCACGGTCTGCGGCGGCGGCTGCCCCGGCGCCGTCACGACGACGTTCGTCGGCGGAAGCTGCCAGCTCACCATGATCGGCAGGTGCGTCTCGGCGTGGACGAAGAGCCGCATCACGAGGTTGCCGTCGCCGCGCGCCTCGAGCACGTCGGCCTTGCCCTGCGGCGCCTCCGCCTGGGCCACGTACCCGAACGTGAGCGGGTACGCCGGGAAGCTCGCGGCGAACAGGCCGAGCGCGAGGCGCGCGAAGTCCTGCTTGACGGCCGCGCCCGCGCCTCCCCCTGGAGGACCGCCGGGCCGGCCCGGCGCGGGTCCGCCAGGACGGGCCGCGGCTGGCGGCGGTCCGCCCGGTCGAGCCGCTGCGCCCGGCGGCGCAGCGGGAGACGGCGGCTGGATCAGAGTGGCGCCGTTGAAGCCGGTCGCGACCGGTTCGCTCTCCTCGGCGGGGAACTCGTCCTTGCGGAGGTACTTGTCCGGCAATTCGATCGAGATCTCGAACTCGATGGGCTGGATGTTGTTGCCCCGGAGCCGCCGCGTGCGCCCTTCGGCGACGACGGTCTTGACGTTGGCGAGCGCGGTGCCGCCGAGCGCCTCGCGCGCCGCCGCCAGCACGCGTTCGGCCCGCTCGATGGCGGCGGGCGACGGCGGCGGTGGCGGCGACGGTTTCGGCGCCGCCGCTGGCGCGCCTTCCGGCGCAGGGCCTGCTGCCGGTGGCGGCACCGACTGTCCGTGCGCCGTCAACACCAGCGCCACGACGAACGCACTCACCACGGCCGCGCCGTTGGCTCTTCGCATGCTCGTCACCCTCCGGAGCGCCCGACTGCACGCACGCGCCCCCGACCGGCCGCCCGGAGATCGCCCGGCGCCGCACGGCTTCACGACGAACGTGAGGTCGTGATGTGTGTCCTTAGACGTAATAAGACACCGTTCAGATGGTTGTTGCGCCGGGCCGCGCAAAAAACCTTCAGCCATCGCGATGCACGGTGTCGGGCGAGAACGCGGGCACGCACACGGCGACATACTCGGCGCCACCTTCGGCCGGGCTGCTGTAGCGCACCCACTCACCCGGCCGGGTGACGACGGCCTGCCCGGCGTGCACGTCGATCGCGCCGCGCTCGTGCTCCACCCGCAGCATCCCGCGCAGCACGATCGTCAGCTCCTCGAACTCGGGCCGCTGCCCCGGCTCCGTCCATCCGGCCGGCGACACCATGCGCGCGACGCTGACGCTCGCATGGCCCGAGTTCACGCGGCCGACGTACTCCTCGATCTGCTTCGGCTTCGTACCGACGGCCGGCACGACGGTGGGACGCTCGATCAGCACAGGCACGGACGTGGCTCCTTCCTCGCGGCGATCCGGCGATCGATGCGGGAAGCGGACTGGTGATTGTCGATCGGCCGTCCGGCGCTCCGCAACGGCATCCGGCCGTGCAGGCATTCGGCGCGCTCAAGACCTCTCGCCCGCGGCCCTTCCGATCCACACCGCCATCGAGACGGCGTACAGCCAGTAGAGCGCGACAACGGGCCAGCGGTAGGCAGGAAAGATGCTGGTCGGCGCCAGCGCCCAGCCGATCTCCGCGACCGCGAGCGATGCGGACGCGAGGAGCGCCGCGCGGGCGAGCACGGTCGCCGCGGGCCGGCCCTGCACGAGCCACACACCGCTCGTGAGGAGCGCCGCACCGACGAGCGCACGGCCGACGAGCAGCGCGATCGCCACCGGAGGGTAGATCGCGGCGATCGACACGAACCGCGCGAACCTGAAAGCCGACGAGAGACCTTCGACGACGAGCAGCACGCCGGCGAGAGCACGGAAGAGGGATCGGCGCGCGTCGGCACTCATCTGACCCGATCGGGATTCTGCGCTCACCCTACTACACGAGTTGCGCAGGCTCTTCGAACGATCGAACACAGGTCACGACTCGAGGGACCGAGGATCGGCATGCCGCGCACTTGACGGTTCGCAGGGATTGGACGACGTGACGCCACCGCACGACCTGTTGAACGCGCGCGGTGATCACGGTGCACGCCGTCTCCGCACCGAGGTACACGCGGATTCGACGAGCGGAGCACCCGCCATGTGAACGGCCCCACGCCGCCGCCTGACCTCCGATTCGGGCGACGCGACCGACACGCGCGATCCTTCGAGCCTGTCGTGCGGTGCCTTCCGATCGACCTGATCCAGCCGTCGCACGAGGTGTCAGCACCGGCCGGAGTCGCGTTCCGTCGATCTGCAATTGCAAGTGATTGCACCACGGCGGTTCACCTGGCCCGCGCAGGCTCCGTCCTCACTTTCGAAATGTAGTACCCGGGTGGCGGTTCAGCAGGCACGCCGCTCGGTTGCGGAGGTCCGCAGCCGGACAAGGGTGCCCTCAGGCCGGTGATCCGTTCGTCGCGCCGAGGGTTCGAGCGATCCGCGAAATGCTCCGGCAAGTACGTGCGGATCCTATTGCTGTGTACACATCGTCGCACGCCTTCCCCAAGACGTCGTCACCCTGGTGCGCTGGCACGTCAGGCCCTGCTGCAGGCGCGGGCACGGCACCTCCAGCAGATCGTCGGCGCCGACCTCCACGATTCGCTCAGAAGCGTTGGCCGAGCAGGTGTGCGGGTACGTTTGGCAACGAAGCGCCGCCGGCGGCGGGACGGCCTTCCTGCCGGCGTAGACTGATCTCGGCGACATGACTGGCAAGCAGTTCTTCGACTGGCAGACCGGCGGCGGTACCAACGACGTCATGCGGCTGGTGGACTCCCTCGAACGTGCCGACATCCCCTGATGCACGATCGGGGGCGTGGCGGTCAACCACTGGGCGCGCGAGCCGATGGTCACGCGTGACGTGGATTTCGTCGTGTCAACCCCGACGTCGAGCGGGCGGTCGCAACGCTGGAGCAGGCCGGCTTCGAATACGAGCGCTTCCCCTGGTCGGTCGACTTCAAGGGCCGGTCCACGGTCAGCCTGCAGCTCAGCACCGAGGACTTCTACCGCGAGTTCCCTGCCCGCGCCGTGGCCGCGGACGTGCACGGGATCCTGATGCGTGTCGCGTCGCTCGAGGACACGTTTCCGGGGAAGCTCAAAGCCTTGTCGGAGGCGGGCCGCCGGCCCAGCAGGCGCCTGAAGGATCTTGCCGACATCGCGCGGCTGGTCGAGGCGCACGAGGAACTGTGGCCGCACGTGCCGGGCGAGCTCAGGGCCGAGATCCGGAAGCCGTCGTAGCGCTGGATTCGTGCGAGCGACGCGCGGTGGTTCGAGGCCCGCCGCCTCCACTGCCGACCTTCACCTATCGGCGTCTCTCGAGCGCGATCTCGAACACGCGCGGCCAGTACTTGCCCGTGACGAAGAGCCGATCGGCCGCCGCGTCGTACGCGATGCCGTTGAGCACCGCATCGCTGCCGGCGCGCTGGGCGGCCGGGAGCAGGCCGCTGAGATCGATCCATCCCGTCACCCGTCCGGTCGCCGGATCGATCCGGCAGATCTCGTCGGTGTACCAGACGTTGGCGAACACTTCGCCGCGCACGAACTCCAGCTCGTTCAGCCGATCGACCGGCCGGCCCTGGTCGCGCACGGTGATGCGCCGCACCTCGGCGAGCGACGCCGGATCGAGGAACCGGAGCTGACCGGACGGCTGCCCGTCGCTCATGATGAGGTGCGTCCGACTGCGCGTCAGGCCCCAGCCCTCGCCCGCAAACGCAAACGTCTTCACCGGCCTGAACGACGCCAGGTCGTACACGAACCCGACGTTGTTCTTCCAGGTGAGCTGGACGAGCTGGCTGCCCCAGTCGGTGAGCCCTTCGCCGAAGTACTTCGGCTCGAGCTGGCGCTGCTGCACGACCTCGCCCGTCGCGATCCTCACCTTCCTGATCGTCGACTGGCCGTGCTGCCCGGTGCTCTCGTAGAAGTAGCCGTCCCGGACGATGAGCCCCTGGGTGAAGGCGCGGGAATCGTGGGGGTAGCTGTTGACGACGCGATAGCCGTATCGCGGCACGCCGCCCTGCGCGGCGACGCCGCCGCCGGCCGCGAGGCCCGTCGCCGCGACGCCGGCGGCCAACACTCCGAGGAAACAGAACACCCGCGCGCGGCGTCTCAAGAGGCGGTTCCCCATCCAATGATCACCGTATTGTCGCCGAACCGGCGGTTCGGCCCGTCGGGCGCCGGAATCTTGGCACCCTGGCGGCTTTTGCGCGAGGATTGTCCATGACCTCTGCCCGGCGCGCGCTCCTCCTGCTGATCACCGCGGCCTTCGTCGTCTCGAGCTGGCTCGTCGGCACCGCCCAGGCGCCGCCACCGGCCGCGAACCCGGCGGCCGCGGCCCTCACCGACACGATGCCGGTCGATACGCGGATCACGACGGGCCGCTTCCCCAACGGGCTGCGCTACTACGTCCGCGCGAACAAGAAGCCGGAAGGCCGCGCCGAGCTGCGGCTCGCCGTGAACGCGGGCTCGGTGCTCGAAGACGACGACCAGCGCGGCCTCGCGCACTTCGTCGAGCACATGGCCTTCAACGGCACGACCAACTTCCCGAAGCAGGACATCGTCAACTTCGTGCAGTCGATCGGCATGCGGTTCGGCAACGACCTGAACGCCTCGACCGGGTTCGACGAGACCGTGTACATGCTGCAGGTGCCGACGGACCGCGCGCCGGTGCTCGATCGCGCGATGCTGATCCTCCGCGACTGGGCGACGAACGTCACCTTCGATCCGGCCGAGATCGACAAAGAGCGGGGCGTCGTCCTGGAGGAATGGCGCCTCGGCCTCGGCGCGCAGGGGCGGCTGCGCGACAAGCAGTTCCCGGTGCTGCTGCAGGGCTCGCGCTACGCGACGCGCCTGCCGATCGGCACGCCCGAGACGCTCCGGACCTTCCCGCACGATCGTCTGCGCCAGTTCTACAATGACTGGTACCGGCCCGATCTCATGGCCGTGGTCGCCGTCGGCGACTTCGACGTCGCCCAGATCCAGGCGTTGATCAAGAAGCACTTCGAGCCGATTCCCGCGGCGGTCAACCCGCGGCCGCGGCCGGTCTACACGCTGCCCGATCATCCGGGCACGCGCTACGCCATCGCGACGGATCCGGAGCTCGGCGGCACGAGCGTGAGCGTCTACCACACGGTGCCGGCGCGCGATCAGTCCACGATCGCGGCCTACCGCCAGCAGCTCGTCGTCGAGCGGCTGTTCACCGGCATGCTCAACGCGCGGCTCAGCGAGCTGGCGGTGAAGCCCGGCGCGCCGTTCCTCGGCGCCGGCGCGGACATCGGGGCCTTCGTCCGCACGGTGAGCACCACGACGCTGGCCGCGAGCGTGCGCGAGACCGGCGTCGAGCCAGGGCTCGACGCGCTGTTCACCGAGGCGGCCCGCGTGGCGCGCTTCGGCTTCACGCCCTCCGAGTTCGAACGGCAGAAGACGACGATGCTGCGCAACCTGGAGCGCGCGATGGCCGAGTTCGACAACCAGCAGTCGGCGAGCCTCGCGGCGGAGTACATCCGCAACTTCACGACCGACGAGCCGATCCCCGGCCTCGCCTACGAGTACGAGCTGTACAAGCGCTTCCTGCCCGAGATCTCCCTCGACGAGATGAACGCGCTCGCCCGCACCTGGGCCCCCGACAACAACCGCATCGTCGTCGTGAGCGCGCCGGCCAAGGCGGCCGCCGCGCTGCCGACCGAGGCGCGGCTCGCCGCCGTGATGGCCTCCGCGTCGAAGAAGACGCTCACCGCGTACGAGGACACCGTCAGCGCGCAGCCGCTCGTGGCGAACGCGCCACGACCGGGCACCATCGCCAGCACGACGAGGAAGCCGGAGTTCGGCATCACGGAATGGAAGCTCTCGAACGGCGCGACCGTCGTGCTCAAGCCGACGACGTTCCGGCAGGACGAGGTGCTGATGCGGGCGTTCAGCCCGGGTGGCACGTCGCTCGTCCCCGACCAGGACTACATCCCCGCCGAAACGGCCGCGCACGTCGTGGCCGCCGGCGGCGTGGGCGCGTTCAACGCGGTCGACCTTCGCAAGGCGCTCACCGGGAAGGCCGCGGCCGCGGGGCCGTCGATCGGCGAGTACTTCGAGGAGCTGAACGGCACCGCGTCGCCGAAAGATCTCGAGACGCTCTTCCAGCTCGTGTACCTGCGGTTCACGCAGCCGCGGGCCGATCCGGCGATGTTCTCGGTCATCACCGACCAGACGCGCGTCGCGCTGGCCAACCAGCGCAATTCGCCGGAGTTCGCGTTCAACGAGGCGCTGACGAACGCGCTGTGGCAGGGGCACCCGCGGTCGAAGATCCTGTCGGCCGAGGACCTGGACCGCATGGACCTGCAGAAGTCGCTCGCGTTCTACAAGGAGCGGTTCGCCGACGCCGGCGGGTTCACGTTCGTGTTCGTCGGCAGCTTCGACCCGGCGGCGATCGAGCCGCTCGCCGAGCGATACCTGGCGTCGCTGCCGTCGAGCGGCCGGCAGGAGCAATGGCGTGACGTCGGGCTGCGGCGCGCGACCGGCGTCATCGAGCGCACCGTCCGCAAGGGCACCGAGCCCAAGGCGCAGACGAGCATCGTCTTCACCGGACCGTTCCAGTACGACCAGGCGCACCGCGTGACCCTCCGCGCGATGGCGATGGTGCTCGAGGGCGCGTTGCGCAACTCGCTCCGCGAGGATCTCGGCGGGACCTACGGCGTGGGCGTCTCGTCGAGCGCGGCCAAGGTGCCGGTGCCCGGCTACACGCTGTCGATCAGCTTCGGGTCCGATCCGGCGCGCACCGACGCGCTCATCCGCACGGTGTTCGACGACATCGACGCGCTCAAGACGAACGGCCCCGACGAGCGCGACGTCCGCAACATCCGCGAGATCCTGACGAGGGAGTACGAATCGAGCAGCCGGCAGAACGGCTTCCTGCTGCGCGAGATCACGGCGCGCTATCAGAACGGCGAGGACCTGGCCGATCTGTTCGCGCTGCCGAAGTTCTACGAGCAGATCAACGGGCCGGAGATCCAGGAAGCCGCGCGACGCTACTTCAACGCGAACAACGTGATCACGGTGAAGCTCGTGCCGGAGAAGTGACGGGGGCGCGAGCCGTACGCCATCAGAACGTCGTCATCTGCGAGCAACTGGCCTTCGGCGCGGATGCCTGCCCGGCCGACACCGCCGGGTAGGCGACCTCGGCCATCCGGGCGTAGCCCGTGTCGTTCGGATGGAACCCGTCGGCCGAGTACCGGCTCGACTGGTAGAACGACGCGTCGCACATGAGGTCCACGACGAGCGCACCCTGCGCCCCGAACGCGTTGACTTCGGCCGAGAAGCCGACCGCGATCTCCTGCACCACGCGTTTGTCGGTCAACGACAGCCCGGCCGAGTACGGCAGCGCCGCCAGGTTCGGCAGGTTGAACATGACGATGCGCGCCGACGGCGCGCGATCGCGGATGCCGCCGACGAGCGCCTTGAGATCGCGCGCGAAGCTCTGCCGCATCGTCCGGATGTAGCCGCTCACGTCCGATCCGCCGATG
>JADYYY010000018.1 GCA_020853395.1 Acidobacteriota bacterium | reverse complement strand
TCGACATCCTGAGCGACTCGACGACGGCCTGCCGCTCGATCTCTTCCAGCGGGATGCCCGTCGGCGGGATCTTGACCGCCGGCGCGCGCTCGGAGCTCGACGAGGGCGACGACTGATCGCCAATCTGTAGGTCGGCGGCGCGGACCGTGCCGCCCTCGGCCAGCAGCACGGCGCGCTCGACCACGTTCTCGAGCTCGCGGATGTTGCCCGGCCAGTTGTGCCGCATCAGCACCTTCAGCGCTTCCGGATCGATGCCGTCGATCTTCTTCTTCAGATCGCCGGCGATCCGGCGGACGAAGAAGTTGGCGAGCGCGGGGATGTCTTCCTTGCGGTCGCGGAGCGGCGGCATCTCGACCGACACGACGTTGAGCCGGTAGAACAGGTCCTCGCGGAACCGGCCGTCCTGGACCATCTGCGACAGGTTGCGGTTGGTGGCCGCGATGATCCGCACGTCCACGCGCAGCGTCCGCGTGCCGCCGAGGCGCTCGAACTCGTGTTCCTGCAGCACGCGGAGGATTTTGGCCTGCGTGCTCGGGCTCATGTCGCCGACCTCGTCGAGGAACAGCGTGCCGCCGTCGGCCTGCTCGAACCGGCCGATGCGCTGTTTGTCCGCGCTCGTGAACGCGCCCTTCTCGTGGCCGAACAGCTCCGACTCGAGGAGGTTCTCCTGCAGCGCGGCGCAGTTCACCTTGACGAACGCCCGCGACGCGCGGTTCGAATTGTGGTGGATCGCGCCGGCGATCAGCTCCTTGCCGGTCCCCGTTTCGCCGCGGATCAGCACGGTCGAGTTGCTCCGCGCCACCTTCTTCACCATCGTCAGCACGTGCTGCAGCGCGCCGCTCGCGCCGACGATGCGATCGAAGTCGTACATGTCCTGCTGCTCGTGGCGCAGGTACTCGACCTGCGACTTCAGGTGACGCAGCTCGATCGCCTTCTCGATCTTGAGCTCCATCTCCTCGATCTCGAACGGCTTCTGGACGAAGTCGAAGGCGCCGATCTTCATCGCTTCGACCGCCGTGTGGATCGAGCCGAACGCCGTCATGAGCACCACCGCCGCGGTGGGCTGGATCGATCGCGTCGTCCGCAGCACGTCCATGCCGTCGGCGCCGCCCATGCGCAGGTCGGTGAGCACGACGTCGAACTGGCTCTCCTGCAGCCGCTCGATGGCGAGCGTGCCGTTGCTCGCTTCTTCCACTTCGTGCCCGGCGTTCGACAACGCCCGGACGAGCCCCTTGCGCAGCGAATCGTGATCGTCGACGACGAGAATGCGTCCCATGCCTTATCTCCCCAGACTGCCGGCCGATGGCACGACCGGCAGCGTCACCCTGAACGTGGCGCCGCGCCCAGGCGCCGACACGGCGTCGATCCGGCCGTCGTGCGCGTCGATGACCTTGCGCACGATGGCGAGGCCGAGGCCGGTGCCTTGTGGCTTCGTGGTGAAGAACGGACTGAAGATGCGCTCGAGATCGTCGGGCGCGATGCCGGGCCCGCTGTCCTTGATCTCGACGACGACCTGCGGCGCGAGGTACTCGCCCGTGCCGCCCGGCTCCTCCTGTCCCGGGATGAGCGACGTCCTGATGTCGACCTGGCCTTCGCCCTCGAGGGCTTCGAACGCGTTGGCGACCAGGTTCGAGAAGAGCTGCCGAAGCTGGTGCGCATCGGCGAGCAGATCCGAGACGTCCGGCGAAAGGTTCATCTGGATCGAGACGGCCCCGCGGCGCCGCTTGCCTTCGGCGAGCGTGATTGCGTCCTTCAGCACCTCCTCGATATCGACCCGATCGACCTGAAGTTGAATCGGCCGAACGAATTCGAGTACTTCGACGACGATGGCGTTCGCCATCTTCGCTTCCTTGATGATGTCGTTCAGCGTCTCGAGCGAGTCCGGGTGCTCGGCGAGCTGCCGCTTCAGCACGCCGGCCATGACCTCGATGCTCGCGAGCGGGTTCTTCACTTCGTGCGCGATGGCCGCGGCCATCTCCCCGAGCGCCGCGAGCCGATCGCGCAGCCGATCGCGCTCCTCCATCTGCTCGACCCGCGTCAGGTCCTTGAAGAACAGCGTGGCCCCCACGAGCGCGCCGGCATCGTCGTGGATGTGCGACAGGGTGTAGCCGATGGCGCGGCCCGTCTTGCGCAGGCGCATCTCGGCGCGGTTCGGCAGATCGGCGGAGTCGAAGGCCTGCTGCAGCACACGGCTGACCTCGGGGCAGTCGTGCAGCACCTCGGTGAAATGACGCTCGAGATCCCGCGGCCGGTGCTGGAGCCCGAGCACGCGGTAGGCGAGGTCGTTCATCGCCGCCACGCGGCCGGCTCGCGTGATCGCCAGCACGCCCGTACGCAGGTTGAAGACGAGATGACGAAAGAACCGGTCGCCGACCTCGTCGGGAGCCGGGGACGCCGGGCCATCGGCGCCGGCAAGCGAAGTGGAATCCGCGCGCCCGGCCTTCGGGCCAGCCGGCGCCACGTCGTCCGCGTGAGTCGATTGACGAGGCATCTCCGTGATCTCCGGCGTTCGCACGTGGGGGCAGCCAAGGCAAGGCGCGTACCGCTCCGCAGCCTGGAAGGCCCACGAAATCTGTCCTGACTTGCCCGCCCGTTCCCCGAGTGGCCGGCCGGATGATGACAGAAGTCGCGCGGAATTACAAAGATGTAAGTTTCAGACTATTCGAGAATTCCCTGCGTTTGAAGGGCTTCCCACTGGTTCATCAGGTCGCCGACTTCCCACATGAGATTGCGATGCTCGGACACGATCGCGTCCGCTCGAGCGCGATCGTCGTAGAAGCCGGCGGCCGCCATCCTGGCCTCGAGATCCCGGATTCTCTGCTCGCGATCAGCGATGCGCGCCTCGAGGTCCGCGATGCGCCGGTCGCGTGAGTCCAGGTCCCGGCGGCGTTTGCGGGCTTCCGCGTCAGCCTTCTTCTTCTGTTCGTACGAGGGCGCCGGTGTGGTGGACGGCTGGGGCTCGGGCGCGCGCTTACGCGGCGCGGCCGGTGGCGTCGCCGGCGACGGCTGGCGCGCAGGCGCGGCCGACGACGATGGCGGCGGGCTCGCCGCCGAGCGGGTCTGGCGGCTCCAGAGGAACTGCTCGTAGGTGCCGGGATAGACCTCGATGGCGCCGTGACCGACGGCGACGATCTTGGTGGCGAGCTTGTCGACGAAATAGCGATCGTGCGACACGAAGATGAGCGTGCCGCCGAAATCCTGGAGCGCGTCGAGCAGCACGTCCTTCGAGTCGAGGTCGAGGTGGTTCGTCGGCTCGTCGAGGAGCAGCGTGTTCGAGGGCACGAGGAGCATGCGAGCGACGGCCAGGCGCGTGCGTTCGCCGCCGGAGAGCACGCCCGCCTTCTTGTAGATGTCGTCGCCGGAGAAGAGGAACCCGCCGAGGATGTTCCGGATCCCCGGCACCATCCCGACCGGCGAGTCGGCTTCCATGGTTTCGTAGACGGTCTTGACGGGATCGAGCCGGTTGGCCTCGTCCTGCGCGAAGTACTGCAGCACCACCTGGTGCCCTTCCCGCCGGGTCCCGCGATCGGGCGCCTCGGTGCCGGCCAGCAGGCGCATCAACGTGGACTTGCCGGCGCCGTTGGGCGCGACGAGCGCGATCCGGTCGCCGCGCTCGATGTGCAGGTCGACGTCGTCGAGCACGACGTTGTCGCCGTACGCTTTGCGCGCGCCCTGCAGCTCGAGCACCGTGCGGCCGCTCTTCGGGCACGACGGAAACGTGAAGCGCACGCGCTTCCGTTCCGGCGGGACCTCGATCGGCACGACCTTCTCGAGCATCTTGATCCGGCTCTGCACCTGGGCGGCTTTCGTGGCCTGATACCGGAAGCGATCGATGAAGGCCCGCATCCGGGCAATCTCCTCGTCCTGCTCCTGCTTGGCCTTGCGCAGCCGATCGAGCCTGGCGTCACGCTCGACGAGGTACTTGGAGTACGACCCGACGTAGTCGGTGATCGTGCGGAGCGAAAGGTCCGCGATGCGCGTGCAGGCCGCGTCGAGGAAGAAGCGGTCGTGCGAGACGAGGATGACCGGATGCGGATAGGACGAGAGGAACGTCTCGAGCCAGTTTCGTGCGTCGAGATCGAGGTGGTTCGTCGGCTCGTCGAGCAGCAGGAGCGTCGGGCGCCCGAGCAGCAGCTTCGACAGGGCGATGCGCATCTGCCATCCGCCCGAAAACGTCTGCGTGAGCCGGCCGAAGTCGGCCTTCGAGAACCCCAGGCCCTCGAGCACCTGCGTCACGCGCAGGTCGATGCTGTGTCCCTCACCCCGGCGAAAGGCCTCCGACACCTCGTGGTACCGGACGAGCAGCATCTCGTGCTCGCCGTCGGGCAGCGCCGGGTCCGCCAGCGCGTGTTCGATGCGATCGATCTCCGCCCTCGCCTCGAGCAACGGCTGAAAGGCGAGCGACGCCTCGTCGAACACGGTGCGGCCGCTGTGCTCGATGCCGTCCTGGGGCAGGTAGCCCACCGTCAGGCCGGCCGGCTTGACGATGGCGCCGCGATCGGGCTCGTCGAGGCCGGCCAGCATCCGGAGGAGCGTGGTCTTGCCGGCACCGTTGGGGCCGCACAGACCGACGCGGTCCCCGTCGCCGACCGTCCACGTGACGTCGTCGAGCAGGACCCGGTCCCCGAAAGACTTGGTCAGGCCGGTGAGCTGAATCATGGACGAGCGGTGATCCCGGCCCTCAGGCCGGTCGGCCCGTCCGGGGGTAATCCTGTACTGTACCATCCGGCCCGGTTCCGGGCCAGCCGCACGAGCCGGTATACTGAGGAGCACCGGCTCATTCGATGGTCGCCGCGGCTCCCGTCCATCTCCGGGTCCGCCGGCGGCGGCGTCGTACCGACTGCCGGGTGCCGCCAGCCGTCTAACACAGCGAGGGACGACGGATGCCAGCGCCTCCGCTTCGATCCCTGCTCGAGCCCTGATGATTCGGACCGATGAGGAACTGGTCGCCCGCGCGACAGGCGGCGACCTCGATGCGTTCAACCAGCTCGTCACGCGCTGGGAACGGCCGATCTTCGGCCTGGCGTACCGCACGCTCGGGCGCGAGGAAGATGCCCGCGACGTCGTGCAGGAAGCGTTCATGCGCGCCTACCGCGGGCTGCGCGGCTTCAAGGGCGAGGCGAAGTTCTCGTCGTGGCTCTATCGCATCACGCTCAATCTCTGCCGCGACTGGGTCCGCAAGGAGCGCCGGGCGCCGGTCGTCCAGATGCCTGAAGGCGCGGACGCCGTCGATCTGGCCGACGCGCAGCCGTCCCCGGCGGAGTCGGTCGAGGAGCTGGTCGCGCGCCGGGAGATGTCGGCTGCCGTCGCCAGGGCGATGGCCGAGCTGCCCGCCGAGCAGCGCCTGGCCATCGTCCTCAAGGAATATCAGGGCTTGACGTTCCAGGAGATTGCCGACCAGCTCGGCTGTCCGCTCAGCACCGTGAAGACGCGGCTGTACCAGGGACTTTCGGTCCTGCGGCGGCGACTGGAGCGGCAGCAGGGGCAGGAGGCCGCGCTCCGCCGGGCGACGTGGGAGAGCACGACGTGAAGCTCGTGGTGGTTGTCGAGAGGCGATGTCCGTATGTGTGAAGACCGGGAACGACTGATCGGGTACGTCTACGACGAATGCGAGCCCGCTGAGCGCAGGACGATCGACGCGCACCTCGGGGACTGCGTCGACTGCCGGCAGGAAGTGCGCGCCCTGCGCGCGACGCGGCAGGATCTGTTGGCCTGGGAGGTGCCGGAACCCGGTCCCCTCTGGCGGCCGTTCGCGGCGCAACGGCCGGCGTGGTCGTCGATCCCCGCATGGGCGATGGCCGCGGCGGCCGGTCTCGTCCTGGCGGTCGGTGCCGCGGGCGGCGCCATGACCCACGCCCTCCGTACTGCTGCGGCGCCTGCCGCGGTGGCCTCGAACGATCCCGCCGCAGCCGCGCCGGCGCTCCAGAGCACGGTGATGCGGCTCGAACAGCGCGTCCGCGATCTCGAGCGATCGAACGAGACGATGGGCGAGCTCGTGCGCGTGTTGTCGAGCCGGCCGGCCGCCGGCGCGCGCGAGGCGGAACCGGGCCAGTCGAACGTGGCCGATCTCGCTCATCAGCTCCGCGCTTTGACGGAACGCCAGGACGAGCTGTCGCGCACGGTGACGATGATGGGCATGGAGACCATGGACCTGAAGAGTCGTCAGGTCGGCCTCCAGCGGCGCAACGAGATGCTCGTGTCGCTCTCCCTTGGCCAGAGCGCGGCAACCCGATAGGTGAGGACCATGACGATGCGGCTGTGTGGGAGAGTGCTGGCGGCCCTGTTGGTGTCCGCTCCGGTCTCGGCGCAGACGGCGCCGCCGAGCGACCCGGCGAAGCCCCAGGTCCAGACGTTCGAGATGGTGCTGAGGACCGCGGTCGAAACCGGCGGGCAGAGCTTCGCCCGGCGCGCGGCCGAGATCACGCCGGACATCGCCGAGCTGAGCTTCTCCACCGGGGAGTCGCCGGTGGTCAGCGGCATCGCCGATCATCAGCTCGGGCTCTACGTCTTCCAGGTGCAGGTGCCGAGCGTGTCGCTGACGCTGCAGGTCATGAACCTGATGATCAATCGGCCGCCGCTCGGACGCCCGGCGTCTGGCCGCGTCGCTGCCGACGTCGTGCAGCCGGACGTGGCGGTGCCCGGCCGGCGCGACGCGGCCGTCGGCCGCCCCGACCTGGTGTGGATCTACCGATCGGCGGTCCGCGATGCGCTCGTCGACGCGATCGTGGACAACTCCGGCGGGCTGCCCGTCGGTCCCACTGACACGTTGCTCATCTACGCCAGCGGCATCGATCCGGCGATGCAGCCGTCGCTCCTCCGGGAGCCGACCAACAAGCTCGTGCTGAAGGCGAGCGGGGCCGACCTCATCGCCTATCGGCAGAACAAGCTCTCGCGCGAGGAGTTGAAGGGGCGTATCAGCGTCGGAAGCTTCTGAGCTAGAATCCCGACACATGTTCCATCGACTCCGGGCTCCGCTCGGGCTGGCGCTCGCCTTGGCCGCAGCCGCGGCATCCAGCGCCTGCGGGCCCGCCATCGACCTCACGAAGATCAGCGTCACCGACACGATGACCGGCTGGTTCGACGCGGGCGTCAAGGACGGGCTCAACAAGCTCGTGCCCAGCGTCAGCTTCCGGCTGAAGAACGACGGCACCGTGCCGGCCACCGAGATCCAGTTGACGATCGGCTTCTGGCGCGAAGGCGACGACGGCGAGATGGACGGAAAGGAAGTGCGCGGGCTGGGCTCCGAGCCGTTGCAGCCCGGCGCCGCCAGCGAGCCGATCCTCGTGCGCGCCGACACCGGCTACACGCTCGAGCAGCCGCGCTCCGAGCTGTTCACCCACAGCATGTTCAAGGACGTCACCGCGCGGATCCTCGCCAAGCGCGACGGCAAGATCGTGCGCATCGGGGACGTCCGGATCGACCGCCGCATCATCCCGCGCCTCGCCGCGTCCGCCGCCCAGTGAGCTCCTCCGCGGCCGGCACCGTTCCGGGCCAGGCCGAGGCCACGCTGAGCCGCCGCCTCGGGCCGGTGGACGCCGCCGCCATCGTCATCTCCAACGTCATCGGCGGAGGCATCTTCTTCGTGCCGATCCTCGTCGCGCGGCTCACGCCGTCGGCCGGTGCGATGCTCGGCGTGTGGCTCTTCGGCGGATTGCTGGCCTTCGCCGGGGCCATGGCCTACGCCGAGCTGGCGACGCTGCGGCCGCGCGCTGGCGGCGAGTACGTCTACCTGCGGGACGCGTACGGCAGCCTGGCCGCGTTCCTGTCGGGCTGGACGTCGTTCGTCGCCGGCTTCTCGGGCGCGATTGCCGCCGGCGCGGTGGCGCTCGCCGACTACATCGGCCGGTTCGTCCCTGCCGCGGCCAGCCGCGAGACGCTGCTCGTGCTGCCGCTGCCCTACGTGCCGCTGACCGTGACGCCGCAGGCAATCGTCGCCATCGGCGCCATCGTGGCGCTGTCGATGGTTCATCTCCACGGCACCGGCCGGATCGTGCACAACCTGCTCGCCGGCCTGAAGGTCTCGGCGCTGGCCGTCTTCATCGCCATCGGTCTGTCGCTCGGAGACGGCCAGGCCGGCAATCTGGCGAGCACGCACGACGTGCCGAATCCCAGCATCAACTGGCTGCTCGCGCTCGTGCCGGTGATGTTCAGCTACTCGGGATGGAATGCCGCGGCGTACGTCGCGGAAGAGGTGAGAGATCCGGGCCGCAACCTGCCGCTCGCGCTGTTCGGCGGCACGCTCGTCGTCGTCCTGTTCTATCTCGCGCTGAACGTGCTCTTTCTCTATGCGATGCCGGTGAGCGACATCGCGGCGCTCGACGGCCGGCTCACCGACATCGTTGCCGAGCGGCTGTTCGGGTTCGTCGCCGGCAACGTCCTCGCCGTGTTCACGATCATCAGCATCGCGGCGAGCGTGAGCGCGATGGTCTGGGCCGGTCCGCGCGTCTACTACGCGATGGCGCGCGACGGCGTGTTCTGGCCGTCGGCCGCGAAGGTGCATCCGAAGTTCCGCACGCCGGCGATCGCCATCGGCGCACAAGCAGCCTGGAGCAGCGTGCTCGTGCTCTCGGGCACGCTGTCGGCGCTCGTGGCCTACACGGGCTTCGCCGTCGTGCTGTTCGCCGGGGTGGCGGTGCTGGCGGTGTTCGTGCTGCGGCGCCGGCATCCGCACGCGGAACGGCCGTTCAAGGCGTTCGGCTACCCGTGGACGCCGGCGCTGTTCGTGCTGGCGAGCGCGCTGATGGTCGGCAACGAGATCTGGAACAGCCCGCGCACGTCGCTCGCCGGGCTGGCGGTGATCGTGGCGGGCGTGCCCCTCTACTGGGTGTTGACGCGCCAGCGGCGCGTTCGTCGTCTCACTTCTTCTTGAGCTTCGCGCGTTCGGTCGTCGTCTTGCCGGGCGTCACCACGACTTCCGTCCGATAGGTTTCGTAGCCCTCGGCGCGCACTTCGATCTCGTGCCGCCCCGCGTCGACCTCGAGGTGATCGCGCAGCCCGTCGAAGTCGTCGACCATGCCGACGAGCGCTCCGTCGACGTACACCTTCGCGTGCCGCGGGTTCATGCGGAGCCTGACCGATCCCATGAGCCGGTCGTCGTCCCGATCGCGGTCGCGATCGTAGGCGCCGCCGCCGGCGCCGCCGTACATGAACGGGTCCCACGGGTCAGAGTAATACGCGCCGTAGGGGACGAAGCCGTAGAGCCCGTAGTACCCGAACGGCGAGTAGCGCCAACCGAACGGGTTGTAGCCGTAGTATCTCGAGCTGTAGACGCTGCCGCCGAAGTACCAGGGCGAGTAGTAGCGCCCGACGAACACTGGTCGGGTCGGCCGAACCTGGACGAACGGCCGCGCGATGGCCTGACCGCGGAACTCCGTCGCCGCTCTCGCGCCGCGGCTCCGGGCGAGGCGGACGCTGCCTGGCTCGGAGGCGCGGGACGCACCGGCGTTTCCGCCGCCGCGTCGTTCAGAGGCGGCGGCCCCTGTCGATACCCCGCCCCGGGGTTGCGCGCCACCCGCGCTCCGCGGCTGCGCAGTGGCCGGCGCGCGCCGTGCCACGGGCGGCTCGTAGCTGCCGCCGCCGCTCGAGCTGTCGCCGCCCGACGAGCTCGAACCCGACCCGGAACCCGAGCTGCCCGAACCGGAAGACGAACCGCCGCCTGCGCTGCGCGGCACTGCCTGGCCCGCGGCCGGCGCGGCGAGCGCCGCGACGAGAAGCGAAGCGCCCGCGAACGTCAGGATCCTGGTCATGGGAGCCTCCTGGTACGTGACTGCCGCTACTGCAACTCTACTGCCACCACGACGCTGATGCGAGAGCGTTCGACGTTCCATCGGCGCGCGGAGTGTCCTCGTCGCTTGCCCTCTGCGGCTGACAGCACTACGATGCGAAGAGTCCCGTCGATCGCCGTCCTCCTTCCTCATGTCCGCCACGCATGCCACCACCGTTCTCGGCGTCCGCCACCAGGGCCGGGTCGCGCTCGCGAGCGACGGGCAGGTCACGCTGGGGCAGACGGTCGTCAAACACCAGGCCCGCAAAGTGCGCCGGCTCTATCACGAGCGCGTCCTGGCCGGGTTCGCCGGCACCGCGGCCGACGGCTTCGCGCTCTTCAGCCGGTTCGAAGGCAAGCTCGAGGAACATCGAGGCAACCTCGAGCGCGCGGCCGTGGAGCTCGCGCGCGACTGGCGGACCGATCGCGCGCTGCGCCGGCTCGAGGCGATGATGCTCGTCGCCGACGCGCGCGCGATGTACCTCGTCTCCGGCACGGGCGATCTGATCGAGCCGGACGACGGCGTGATGGGCATCGGATCGGGTGGGGCGTTCGCGCTCGCGGCGGCGCGGGCGCTCGTGCAGCACAGCGCGCTGGACGCGCGCGGGATCGTCGAGCGCGCGATGGCGATCGCGGCCGATATCTGCATCTACACGAACAGCCGGCTCGTGGTGGAAGAGATCTAGATGGTGCCGACGCCGGTCCGCGAGTCGCCCGTCTCGCCGGCGCACGCGCTGACGCCGCGACAGATCGTCGCCGAGCTCGACAAGCACGTCGTCGGCCAGGCGAAGGCGAAGCGGGCGGTGGCGATCGCGCTGCGCAACCGCTATCGGCGGCAGCGGTTGCCGGCCGACATGGCCGACGAGGTCGCGCCGAAGAACATCCTGATGATCGGACCGACCGGCGTTGGCAAGACCGAGATCGCGCGCCGGCTCGCCCGCCTGGCGCAGTCGCCGTTCCTGAAGATCGAAGCGTCCAAGTTCACCGAGGTCGGCTACGTCGGCCGCGATGTCGAGTCGATGGTGCGGGACCTCGTCGAGATCGCGGTGAAGATGGTGCGCGAGGAGCGCGAGGTCGAGGTGCGCGAGCGCGCGCGCCAGGCGGCCGAGGAGCGGCTGCTCGACCTGCTGCTGCCGCCCTCGCCTCCCGTCACCGCGTCGTACGGTGAGGCGTCCCCGAGCGTCCCCGGGGCCGCGGAGGCGGCGACGAGCACGCGCGAGCGCCTGCGCGAGCAGTTGCGGGCAGGCCGGCTCGACACGAAGTCGGTCGAGCTCGACGTCCGCGATCGCGCGATGCCGTCCTTCGAGATCGTGCAGGGCTCGTCCGTCGAGGAGATCGGCGTCAACCTGCGGGACATGCTGCCGGGGTTCTTCCAGGGGAAGACCAAGCGCCGGCGGATGCGGGTCCACGAGGCGTTCGAGTACCTCACGGGTGAGGAAGCGCAGAAGCTGATCGACATGGAAGGGGTCGCGCGGCTCGCGATCGAGCGCGTCGAGCAGTCGGGCATCGTCTTTCTCGACGAGATCGACAAGATCGCCGGGCGCGAGGGCGCGCACGGCCCGGACGTGAGCCGCGAAGGCGTGCAGCGCGACATCCTGCCGATCGTGGAGGGCACGACCGTCAACACGAAGTACGGCATGGTGAAGACCGATCACGTGCTGTTCATCGCGGCCGGCGCGTTCCACATCTCCAAGCCGTCGGATCTCATCCCGGAACTGCAGGGCCGGTTTCCGATTCGCGTCGAGCTCGAAGCGCTCGGCCGCGACGAGTTCGTCCGCATCCTGACGGAGCCGAAGAGCGCGCTGATCAAGCAGTACACGGCGCTCATGGCCACCGAGGGCGTCACGCTCGAGTTCACGCCCGAGGCGATCGCGCGCATCGCCGAGCTGGCGACGCTCGTCAACGAGCGGACGGAGAACATCGGCGCCCGGCGGCTCCACACCGTGATGGAGCGGCTGCTCGACGAGGTCTCGTTCCATGCGCCCGAGCTCGACGGCCAGTCGGTTCGCGTGGACGCGCCCTACGTCGATCGCATGCTCGAAGACATCGCGCGGAGCGACGACTTGTCGAGGTACATCCTGTGATCGTGCGCCCGGCCCGGGCGCTGTTGTTCCTCGTGAGCCTCGCGGCCGCCGCCGGCGGATGCGGCAAGAAGGGCAACCCGCTGCCGCCGCTCAGGCCCGTGCCGGCCAGGATCGCGGATCTGGCCGCCCACCGCGTCGACGATCGCATCGCGCTCACCTTCACGGCGCCGGGCAACGCCGACGGCACGACGCCTCCAGCAACGAGCCGCGTCGAGATCTACAGGGTGGCGACCATGCCGGGCGCCGCCGCGCCGTCGGCCGCGCAGATCCTCGCCGGCGGCAGGGAGCCCATCGCCGTCATCGCAGTACGGCCGGCGGCCGGCGGCGAGAAGCCGCCGTCGCCAGCGGCGACGACGGCGCCGCCAACGGCGGGTGAACGCGCGACGTTCGTGGACGTGGCCGACTCGGCCCGCATCAACGGCGCCGAGGCCTGGAGCTACGTCGCCGTCGGCGTCGCGGGGCGCAACCGCCGCGGCCCCGTATCGGCTGCCGTGCAGGTACCGCTGAGCGCGTTGCCGCCTCCGCCCGACGGGTTGGTCGTGACGTCGGATGCGACCTCCATCCGCGTGGCGTGGGACGCGCAGGCGGCCGGTCGAACGGTTCGAGTCTTCGCCGTCGATCGCGCTGGTACCGGCGCGCCCTCCGTGCTCACGGCGACGCCCATCGCCGGCGCGGCGTTCACGGCGCCCGTCGAATTCGGCCGAGAGCGCTGCTTCGCCGTGCGCGCCGTCACGGTGTCGGCCGCGACGACGACGGAGGGGCCGATGTCGGCGCCGGTCTGCACGACCCCCGTGGACAGCTACCCGCCGCCCGCGCCGGCCGGGCTGCAAGCGATCCAGGAAGGCGCGTTTGTGACGCTCAACTGGACCGGCGTGGAAGCGGCCGATCTCGCCGGATACGTGGTGCTTCGAGGCGACGACGAGGGGCGGTCGATGCTGCCGCTGACGCGCGCGCCAATCAAGGAGACGACCTACGTCGACCGGACGGCGCGGGCCGGCGCGACCTACACCTACTCGGTGTACGCGGTCGACACCGCCCCCACGTCGAACGTGAGCGAGCAGTCGAATCGCGTCACCGTCGCGGTCCGCTGACGCGTCGGGCTGACTTATCATTGATTCGAGACCCGCTCGACGAGACGGCGTGCGCGTTCAAGCTTGGCGCGCCGGTCCGGCATGCCATCGCAGGGCCGCCACGTCGACGCCAAGGCATTCCGTTGTCGCGCACTGCAGACAGGTGGCCTTATGAAGATCTTCATCGATACCGGAAACCTGAAGGAAATCGAGGCGCTCGTGCCGCTCGGCCTGATCGACGGCGTCACGACGAACCCGTCGCTGCTCGCGAAGGAGGTCGGGGATCCGCGCGGGATCATCAAGCAGATCTGTCAGACCGTCCGCGGCCCCGTGAGCGCCGAGGTCGTCGCGACCGACTTCGCCGGCATGGTGGCCGAAGGGCGCGATCTCGCGACGATCGATCCGCACGTCGTCGTGAAGGTGCCGTTCACGCGTGAAGGCGTGCGCGCCACGCGCACCCTCGCCGGCGAGGGCATCCGCGTGAACGTGACGCTCGTCTTCTCGCCGATGCAGGCGCTGTTCGCGGCCAAGGTGGGCGCGGCGTACGTCAGCCCGTTCGTCGGCCGGCTCGACGACATCGCGTCCGACGGCATGGGGCTCATCGAGCAGATCGCCGAGATCTTCGCGCACTACGCGTTCACGACCGAGATCCTGGTCGCGAGCGTGCGCCATCCGATGCACATGGTCGAGGCGGCGAGGATGGGCGCGCACGTCTGCACCTGTCCGGCGGCCGTGATCGAGCAGTGCTTCAAGCATCCGCTGACCGACATCGGGCTCGAGAAATTCCTGAAGGACTGGGAGAAAGCGCAGGCAGCGCGGGCGTGAGCGACCGCCCGCCTGCCGGGCCGGCGTCGGCGCGCGAGCGCCTCGCCGATCTGGAGCGCCGCGCCGAAGAGGGCGGCGGCACGGCCCGCCTTCGCCGCCAACACGCCGCCAACAAGCTCACGGCGCGCGAGCGGATCGACCTGCTGTTCGATCCCGGCAGCTTCGAAGAGCTCGACAAGCTCGTGACCCATCGCTGCCGCGATTTCGGGATGGAGCAGGAGATCGTCCCGGGCGATGGCGTCGTCTCCGGCCACGGCCGCGTGGACGGCCGTCCGGTGTTCGCCTTCGCGCAGGACTTCACCGTGTTCGGCGGATCGCTCTCCGAGACCAACGCCGCGAAAATCGTCAAGGTGATGGACCTCGCGGTCAAGCTCGGCGCGCCCATCGTCGGGCTCAACGACTCGGGCGGCGCCCGCATCCAGGAGGGCGTCGTGTCGCTCGGCGGCTACGCCGACATCTTCCTGCGCAACACGCTGGCCTCGGGCGTCGTGCCGCAGATCTCCGCGATCCTCGGGCCGTGCGCCGGCGGCGCGGTCTACTCGCCGGCGATCACCGACTTCACGATCATGGTGGACGGCAGCAGCTACATGTTCGTGACCGGGCCGGACGTCATCCGGACCGTGACGCACGAGGACGTCACGAAGGAAGAGCTCGGCGGCGCCACGACGCACAACGCGACGAGTGGCGTCGCGCACTTCGCCGTCCCCGACGATCGCGCGTGTCTCCAGCTCGTCCGCGAGCTGCTCGGCTACCTGCCGTCGAACAACCTCGACGACGCGCCGCGCCGCGAGACGTCGGATCCGTCCGACCGCGAGGAGGCCGCGCTCGACGCGCTCGTGCCCGAGCAACCGAACCAGCCGTACGACATGCACGAGCTCATCGGCGCGGTCGTCGACGACGGCGTGTTCCTGGAGGTGCAGCGCCAGTTCGCGCGGAACATCATCGTCGGGTTCGCGCGGCTGGCCGGCCAGCCGGTCGGCATCGTGGCGAACCAGCCGGCCGTGCTGGCCGGCTGCCTGGACATCGACGCGTCCGTGAAGGCCGCGCGGTTCGTCCGATTCTGTGACGCGTTCAACATCCCGCTCGTCACGTTCGAAGACGTGCCGGGGTTCCTGCCCGGCGTCCGCCAGGAGCACGGCGGCATCATCCGCGCGGGCGCGAAGCTGCTCTACGCCTACGCGGAAGCGACCGTGCCGAAGATCACGGTGATCACGCGCAAGGCGTACGGCGGCGCGTACTGCGTCATGGCGAGCAAGCACATCCGCACCGACTTCAACTACGCCTTTCCGACGGCCGAGATCGCCGTCATGGGGCCCGAAGGCGCGGTGAACGTGCTCTATCGCCGCGAGCTGGCGGAGGCGGCCGATGCGCCGGCGCTCCGCGCGGAGCTCGTCGCCGAGTTCCGCGCGAAGCTGGCGAACCCGTTCGTCGCCGCGTCGCGCGGGTTCGTCGACGAGATCATCGCGCCGCGGCGAACGAGGACGAAGCTCATCGCCGCGCTGGCCACCCTCGCGCACAAGCGCGATCGCAACCCGCCGCGCAAGCACGGGAACATCCCGCTCTGACGCGACATGAAGGTGCTGGTCGCCAACCGCGGCGAGATCGCGGTCCGGATCATCCGCGCCTGTCACGAGATGGGCCTGCAGGCGGTCGCCGTGTACTCGGACGCGGATCGCGACGCGCTGCACGTGCGGCTCGCCGACGAAGCCGTGCACATCGGTCCGGCGCCGGCCCAGGACAGCTACCTGCACGTCGAGCGGCTCGTGGACGCCGGCTGTCGCGCCGGCGCGGCGTTCGTGCACCCGGGCTACGGGTTCCTCGCCGAGAACGAGGCGTTCGCCGACGCGTGCCGGCAGGCCGGCTTGACGTTCATCGGCCCGCCGCCGTCCGCGATCGCCCAGATGGGCGACAAGAGCGCGGCACGGCGTGTGGCCGCGGCGGCCGGCGTGCCGGTCGTTCCGGGATCTGGCGCGCCGTTCGACGAGGCCGCGCCGGTTGCCGCGATTGCGGCCGAGGCCGCGCGGCTCGGCTATCCCGTGCTAGTGAAGGCCGTTGCCGGCGGCGGCGGCAAGGGCCTGAGGATGGTGCAGCAGCCGGATGAGCTCGCCGCCGCGGTTCGGCTGGCGCGCTCCGAGGCGCGGTCGGCCTTCGGCGACGGCACCGTCTATCTGGAGCGCCGGATCGCGTCGCCCCGGCACATCGAGGTGCAGGTGCTGGCCGACGATCACGGCGCCGTGCTGCCGTTCGTCGAGCGGGAATGCTCGATCCAGCGCCGGCACCAGAAAGTCGTGGAGGAGTCGCCGTCGCCGGCGATCGATCCGGCGACGCGGCGCGCGCTGGCCGACGCCGCCGCGCGGATCGTACGCGCGGCCGGCTACACGAACGCCGGCACGATCGAGTTCCTGCTCGACCCGTCGGGGGAGCTCTACTTCCTCGAGATGAACACGCGGCTGCAGGTCGAGCATCCGATCACCGAGATCGTGACCGGCGTCGATCTCGTGCAATGGCAGATCCGGATCGCGCGCGGCGAGCGGCTCGGCATCCCGGCCGAGCAGGCGCTCGTGCCCCGCGCCCACGCGATCGAGTGCCGCATCTACGCCGAGGACCCGGACGCCGGATTCCGCCCGTCTCCGGGCATCGTCCGCGCGCTGTCGGTCCCGGGTGGACCGGGCGTGCGCGACGATCGCGGCGTCGCCCCGGGCTTCGAGATCCCGGTGCACTACGACGCCATGATCTCGAAGCTCGTCGTCTGGGGCGACACGCGTGCGGAGGCGATCGCCAGGCTCAGCCGCGCGCTCGACGAGTATCGCGTCGTCGGCATCGCGACGACCGTGCCGTTCTTCCAGTGGCTCGTGCGTCAGCCCGAGTTCCTCGCCGGCCGCGTCGACACCACGTACCTCGACGGCGTGCTCGCCGCGCGCGGCGGCCGCCGCTTCGTCGAGCCGACGCCGCGCGACGAAGACGACGCGGCGATGGCGGCGGCGTTCGCGGCGTGGTGCCGCGCGCACCGCGCGCCGGCGGACGCGACGCCGCCGTCGTCGGGCACCTGGCGGCGCGCCGCCAGGCTGGGCGCGCTGCGATGACGTTCGACGTCGAGATCGACGGCCGCGTCCGCGTGGTGTCGATCGAGCCGGTGGAGGGCGCCGGACCAGCCGGCGGCGTGTTCCGCGTGCGCGTGCAGGAGGCGGGCGCGGCGCCGGCCGGCGAGCCGCGCGAGGTCGAGATGCGCGCCACCGACCTCGGTGTCTGCATCGTCCATCGTGAGACCGGCCGCTGCGTGGACGCGGCGCTGACGCCGCGGCCGGACGGCGAGTGGCTGATCCAACTGCCGCACGTGAGCGTCGCGGCCGTCGTCGACGGGCGGCGCCTGCGTCGCGGCGCCGTCGGGAGCGCCGGCGGATCGGGCGAGCAGCGCCTCGTGTCGCCCATGCCCGGCCGCGTCGTCCGGGTGCTGGTGCGGCCAGGGGATCGCGTCGAGCCGCGTCAGGGCGTCGTCGTGATCGAAGCGATGAAGATGGAGAACGAGCTCGTCGCCGCCCGCGGCGGTACGGTCGTCGAGGTCGCCGTGGCCGACGGCATGTCGGTCGAGGCCGGCCGGCTGCTCGTACGGATCGACTGACGCGGAATCACGCCAACTATCAAAGACTTTTTCGGAGCGTACCGATAGAGTGACCGGCGTGGCGAAACCAGTGGTACGATCAAAAGGCGAATCCCCTAGGAAGCGCCCCATGATGCCGCAGGTTTCCTTCGAGTTCAGGTTGGATGCCTACTCGCCAGATACGATTCCGATGGAGCGTCTGGCTCAGTACCTTCTCGAACTGTCGCGGTTGATGGGAGAGACGCAGTCTGTCCACTTCGACAAGCTGATCGCAGGCAGCACGCGAGCGGTCGCCAGAGCGAATTGGGAAGCCGCACCGAAAATCAAGAAGCGAGTCGCCGAAGCGCGGGCCAATGAAGGTCCAGAGGAGGCTCGACGCGCTCGACGACGCATCGACGAAATGCTGGTCGAGGACGGGTCGAGCGGCGAGCTAGCCGATGTGAGCGGCGAGGCTCGTAAGCGGCTGATCTACTTTCCGGGCGCGAAGCGGTCCAGCGATCTGTCGTATGGACCACTGCAGCAACAGGCAACCCTCGACGGTATCCCGATTGTGATCGGCGGTGAAGGCGATCCGGTTCCGGTTCACTTGGAGGACGGCCATCGCGTCTACAACTGTCTCGCCGCTCGCTCGGTAGCCAAGGATATTGCGGCCTATTTGTTTCAGGCTCCCATTCGCGTTACCGGGGTCGGAACGTGGTTCCGAGAGGCGGATGGAGAGTGGCAGATGCGCCGGTTCAGAATTCAGGCGTTTCGACCGCTGAAGGATGAATCTGTCGGCGAGGCGGTGCGGCGAATTCAAGGGCTCGGTACGTCGCTTCGTAGCCATGCTGACCCGATTGCCGAACTTCTCGCCATCACGCACAGCGGAGACGACGAGTGAGGGTCGCCTTCGATGCCGTGATGTTGACGCTGACGTTCCGTCCAGATGCGAGACCGCCGAAACCGGTTCCGGATCTACAGCGCCGGATCGAACATTTCATCGAAACGCTGTCGGCCGAACGGTCGAAGATCATCGTCCCCGCCCCGGTCCTTGGAGAATTCCTTGTCCTCGCTGGCGATGACGGGCCGGAATACTTGGCGCAGATGGCTGACAACGTCGCGTTCGACATTCAGCCGTTCGATACTCGTGCAGCCATAGAAGCCGCATCGCTGATGCGGAAAGCTCGCGATGCCGGCAACAAGCGCGGTGGAGCGACAGGCGCGTGGCAGAAGGTGAAAGTTGACTGGCAGCTCGTGGCTATTGCAAAGGTCAACCAAGTCGATTGCGTCTACTCAAACGACGGCGACCTCGTAGCCCTGTGCGCCACAGCGGGACTCACCCGCAAAGGGCTCGACGACCTCCCGCCGCCTCCACCTCAGCAGCTGGACCTTCCGGCGACAGCAGAGCCGCCCCAGAAACCGAGAAAGCCCTAATCCGGCCGTAACGGGCCGCCGGGCTTTCTTGGCGATGGCCTTCCGCGTCTTCTCCGCTATCGCGATCCAAGGATTCGAAAGGAGCCCCCTACCGCGCATCGCCGTTGCTGCGGCGTCGAGCGTGAGTGCTGTAAGCTGGCTGCCACTCACCGATGTCGTCGCCCGTGGCCAAACCTCCGTCCCTGTCGCGCGATCCGTCGGCGCCGTTGGCCTCCAACGCGCACCTGCTGAAGTGGGTCGACAAGATGCGGGCGCTGACGCGGCCCGCGGCGGTGCACTGGGTGGACGGCTCCGACGAAGAGCACGAGTATCTCTGCGCCGGCCTCCTGCGCGCCGGGACGTTCACGAAGCTCGACGAGGATCGCTGGCCCGGCTGCTACTACGCGCGCTCGCACCCGAGCGACGTCGCGCGCGTCGAGCAGCGGACGTTCGTCTGCTCCCTCTCCAAGGACAGCGCCGGTCCCACCAACAACTGGGTCAACCCGTTCGAGATGCGCCGCCGGCTCAAGGAAGTCTTCGACGGCGCCATGCAGGGCCGGACGATGTACGTGCTGGCGTTCAGCATGGGCACGGTCGGATCCGCGATGTCGCAGATCGGCGTCCAGCTCACCGATTCGCCGTACGTGGTCGTGAGCACGCGCATCATGGCCAGGATCGGCCTGCCGGTGCTGCGCGAGATCGATCGCGGCGTCAAACGCGTGGTGCCGTGCCTGCACAGCGTGGGCGCGCCGCTCGCGCCCGGCGACGCCGACGTGCCCTGGCCCTGCAACGAGGAGAAGTACATCGTCCACTTCCCGGAGACGCGCGAGATCTGGTCGTACGGATCCGGTTACGGCGGCAACGCGCTGCTCGGCAAGAAGTGCTTCGGCCTGCGGATCGCGTCGAACATGGCGCGCGACGAGCACTGGATGGCCGAGCACATGCTGATCCTCGGCCTCGAGGATCCGCACGGCGAGAAGACCTACATCGCCGGGGCGTTTCCGAGCGCGTGCGGCAAGACCAACCTCGCGATGCTGATCCCGCCCGACGGCCTGCGCGACTGGAAGGTGACGATGGTCGGCGACGACATCGCCTGGATCAAACCGGACGCGAGCGGGCGCCTGCGGGCCATCAATCCCGAGGCCGGCGTCTTCGGCGTCGCGCCGGGCACGTCCGCGCTGACCAACCCGAATGCGATCGAGACGATCCGCCGCAACACGATCTTCACGAACACCGCGCTCACGCCCGACGGCGGCGTCTGGTGGGAGGGCATGACCGAGGAGCCGCCGGCCGAATGCCTCGACTGGCAGGGCAAGACCTGGTCGCCCGAGATCGCGGCCCGCACCGGCGCGACCGCCGCGCATCCCAACGCGCGCTTCACGGCGCCGGCCCGCCAGGTGCCGATCATCGACGGCGACTGGGAGCGCCCCGACGGCGTGCCGATCAGCGCGTTCGTCTTCGGCGGACGCCGCGCGGCGACGATGCCGCTCGTCTATCAGTCGTTCAACTGGACCGCCGGCGTCTACGGCGCCGCGACGATGGGATCGGAGACGACCGCGGCGGCGGCCGGGGCCGTCGGACGCGTCCGCCGCGACCCGATGGCGATGCTGCCGTTCTGCGGCTACCACATGGGCGACTACTTCCGGCACTGGATCCGCATGCAGCGCGAGCTCGCCGAGACGCCGAAGATCTTCCACGTGAACTGGTTCCGCCGCGACGCGCAGGGCCGTTACCTCTGGCCGGGATTCCGCGAGAACCTGCGCGTGCTCGAGTGGATCGTCGGCCGCGTCCGCGGCCGGGTGCTCGCCCGAGAGACGCCCATCGGGTGGATGCCGCGCTACGAAGACGTGGACTGGACCGGGCTCGCGTTCCCGCGAGACGAGTTCGAGACGCTGCAGGCGGTCGATCGCGCCGAGTGGCGCCGTGAGGTGATCGAGCAGGAAGAGCTGTTCTTCGATCTGCACGACCGGCTGCCGCCCGAGCTGGTGTACGAACGCGAGCTCTTGATCTGCCGGCTGTAGCGTTGCGCATGCTCAAGCGGATGCTCGCCTCGCCGCAGGCCGGACTGGTGCTCGTGATCCTGCTCCTCGGCGCCGTCCTCACGGCGTTCGCCGGCTCGCACGTCGACCCGCGCACGGGCCTCGAGGTGAACAACTTCCTGAATTCCTACACGCTGATCCAGACGGCGACCGATGCGAGCTTCTTCGCGATCATGGCCGTCGGCGCGACGATCGTGATCATCGCCGGCGGCATCGATCTCTCGGTGGGCTCCGTCTACGCGCTGGCCGGCGTGCTCACCGCGATGGCCCTGCGAAGCGCGGGCGGCGCCGACGCGGTCTCGGTCGTGGGGCTCGGCCTCGTCGTCTCGCTCGGCGTGGGGCTGGCCGTCGGCGCGCTCAACGGCCTGCTCGTCGTCGGCCTCGGCGTGCACCCGTTCATCATCACGCTCGGCACGATGTGGATCGTCCGTGGCATCGCGTTCGTCGTGAGCGGCGCGGAGAGCATCCTCGTGCCGAACCTGCTCACGCGCGTGACGAAGGCGTCGCTCGGCCTGGGCGAGTCGCTGTATCCGGTCCCGATGCTCGTCATGCTCCTCGTCGCGATTGCCGGGAGCCTCTATCTCTCGTACACCGTCGCGGGACGGTACGTGTTCGCCGTCGGCGGCAACGCCGAGGCGAGCCGTTTCTCGGGCGTCCCGGTCGGCCGCGTCCGCATCGGCGTGTTCGTGCTGTCGGGGTTGACCGCCGGGATCGCCGCCTTCATGGGCGCGAGCTTCTACGGCTCGGCATCCTGCGCCGACGCCACCGGCTACGAGCTCTACGTCATCGCCTCGGCCGTCGTCGGCGGCGCGTCGCTGTCTGGCGGGAAGGGGAGCGCCGTCAACGCGCTGCTCGGCGCGTTGCTCATCGTGCTGATCCGCCAGTCGATCCGGACGCTGCACTTCGACCAGAACTACGAGTGGATCATCATCGGCTGCGCCATCATCGTCGCCGTCGTCATCGATCAGGCGAGCGCGCGGCTGGCGGCGGGGAGGCTGAAAGACACCGGACGCGATGCCCGGAGCAGGCGCCGGCCAGCCTGACAGCAGGCGGTCCGACGTCAGAGGCGAGGGCCGACCCCTGCCTTCATTCTTGTAAGCTGGACGAGTGAGCGAGGCTTCTCCCCCGCCCGCCAATGCGTCCGAAGCCGGCGCGCCGCCATCGGGAAGCGGTCGCCGCACGCTGCGTTGGGTCAGGCGGCTGCTGGCCGTCGCCGCCGCCGTGGTGGCGGCGATGCTGCTGCTCGTCATCACGATCGATCTGGGCCGGTTCCCGCAGGTCAAGCCCTTCGTCGAACGCCGCGCCTCGGACTACCTCGAGCGGCCGATGCACGTCGGCCGCGTGAGCGCCACGCTCGTGCCCGGCGTCTTCGCGCTGGACGATGTCGTCATCGAGGGGAAGCACGCGGGCGATCGGCCGTTCTTCACGGCGGGCCGGATCTACGCCGTCGTGTCGCCGTGGACGCTCGTCCGCCGCCAGGTCACCGTGTGGCTGTGGCTGACGAGCTGGCACATGGTGATCGAGAACTGGGCCGACGGATCGAGCCAGCCGCGCCTGACGCCGAAGGGGCCGCCGAGCGGGCGGAAATCGCCGTTCACCGTCACCGTCAACGTGTTCGCGAACCGCGGGCACTTCACCTACGACGACCACCTGACGCCCTGGTCGGTCGACGCGCCGAACCTGCAGTTCGCGCTCGTCCGGGCGGAGAACTTGAAGCAGTACGTCGGCACGGCGTCGTTCTCCGGCGGCGCGGTCGCGATCCAGAGCTATCGGCCGATGAAGACGGATCTGAGCACGCGGTTCGTCCTCGACGGCCCGCGCGTGTCGCTCCACCACATCGACCTCGTCACCGACGGCAGCGTCTCGCACGTCAGCGGCAACGTGGACTTCACGCGCTGGCCCGAGCAGACCTACAACGTCCAGTCCACGGTCGATTTCGAGACGATGCGCGGCATCTTCTTCGCGAACGAGGCGTGGCGGCTCCGGGGCCAGGGGGAGTTCACCGGCGTGTTCCACCTCTTCAAGGGCGGCCGCCGGCTCGCGGGCGAGTTCACGAGCGAGGATGCGAGCGTGAACGGCCTGGAGTTCCACCGGCTCCACGGCGCGCTCGAGTGGACGCCCGCGCACTTCGTCGTGCCGCACGGCGAAGCCGACCTGCTCGGCGGCGAGACGCGGTTCAGCTACGCGATCGCGCCGCTCGGCCAGCCCGGCGGATCGACGATGACCTTCACCGCGGAGTACCGGGACGTCGCGCTCCTCCAGGTCAATCAGCTCGCGAGCCTGAAGAGCCTGGAGCTCGCCGGCCGCGCCGACGGCAGCTTCAATCTGACGTGGCCGAGCGGCAGGTTCGGCTCGGAACGGCGCGGGCACGGTCACACCGTCGTCCGAGCGCCCGACGGCGTGGAGGTCGCCAGTGCCGAGCTCTCGCCGGTGCCGCGCGCGATCGTCGAGGAGCCGGAGCCGTTCGTCGCCGCCCGGCCGCTGACGCCGCTCCCGGTCGCGGCCGACGTCGAGTACGACCTCGGTCCCGATGGCTGGACGTTCCAGGACAGTTGGGCGGCGACGCCGTTCACCTACGTGCGGTTCAACGGCCGGCTCGGGGGCACGGGCGCGTCGGAGTTTCCGTTTCGCGTGACGAGCCACGACTGGCAGGAGAGCGATCGCGTGCTCGCGCGGATCATGACCGCCCTCGCCGGGCCGACGAGCGCGATCCAGGTCGGCGGCCGCGGCACGTTCGACGGCGTGATGACCGGCAGCTTCTCGGCGCCGCGGATCGCCGGCCGCGCCTACGGCGAGTCGACGCGCGTCTGGGACGTCACCTGGGGCACGGCGCAGGCCGACGTCGTCATCGAAGGCGGCTACGTCGACATCAGGAACAGCCGCGTGACGAACGGGAGCGGCGGCGCCATCGTGGCCGACGGCCGGTACGCGCTCGGCTTCCGCCGGGACGACCGCGAGGAGATCGCGGCGCGCGTGCGGCTGACCGCGTGGCCCATGGTCGATCTGCGTCACGCGTTCCAGCTCGACGACTGGCCGGTCGACGGCGTGATCGGCGAAGCCGATCTGCAGCTCGAGGGGCAGTACCGGCGGATGTTCGGCGCCGGGCGGCTGCGCATCGATCGCGGCGCGGCCTGGGGCGAGCGGTTCGAGGACGCGCAGGGCGATCTCGAGCTCGAGGGCACGGGCCTGCGCGTGCACCGGATCGAGATGCGCAAGGGCCCCGGCCTCATCCGCGGCGACGCGCGCATCGGCTGGGACGGCACGTACGCGTTTCAAGCCGACGGCGAGGCCGTCGCGGTCGAGCAGCTCGACGCCTTCAAGCTCGAGCAGGCGCCGCTGTCGGGCCGGCTGCGGTTCACCGCGACGGGCGCCGGCGCGTTCTCGTCGCCGACGTACGCGTTCCGCGGCGTGATCGACGACCTGTTCGCCGGCGACCAGGGCGTCGGCCGCGTGCAGGGGCAGTTCCGCGTCGCGGGCCGCACGCTCGTCATCGAGCGCGTCGTCGCCAACTCGGGCCTGCTCGACGTGGACGCGCGCGGCGCGATCTCGCTCGACGAGCTGTACGACGGCACCCTGCACTTCCGGTTCACCGAGAGCTCGCTCGATCCGTATCTGAAGTTCGTCGCGCCCGCCATCTCTCCCTATACGCGGGCGATCGTCAGCGGGTCGCTCGACGTGTCGGGGCCGCTGCGCACGCCCATGGACCTCACCGTGGGCGTCACGATCGACGATGCCGCGCTGACGCTGTACGACTACGAGCTGCGGAACGACGGCGCCGTGCAGCTCGCGTTCGGCGAGGGCGGCTTCGCCATCCAGCGGTTCGCGCTCCGCGGCAGCGACACCAGCCTGGTTCTCTCGGGCGGCGCCGACGTGCGCGGCCGCCGCTGGCACATGAGCGCCGCCGGCGACGCGAGTCTGTCGATCCTGCAGCTCTTCTTCCAGGGCATCACGACGTCGGGCGGCGCGACGCTGAACGCCGCCCTCGAAGGCTCGTTCGAGGCGCCGGCGCTCACCGGCCAGGCCGTCGTCGCGAACGGACGCCTCCGGCCGCTCGCGTCGATCCACAGCCTCGAGGCGATCAACGGGCCGATCACGTTCGACGGGACGGCGATCCGCATGGACGGCCTGACGGGCCGGATCGGCGGCGGCGACGTGACGTTCGGCGGCACCGTCGCGATCGACGGCTACCGCCTCTCCGAGTACAACCTCACCGCGGTCGGCCGCGCGATGCGGCTGCGCTATCCGGCCGGCTTCACCTCGACCGTGAACATGGACCTCGTGCTGGGCGGCCCGCTCGCCGCGCCGCGGCTCACCGGCACGGTGGACGTGCTGCGCGCGCAGCTCACGAGCGGCGTCGTCGACGGCGACCTCCTGGGCCTGGCCGCCGCCGGGGCGGCCGGCGGCGGGGGCACGGGCGAGGCGGGCGGCGCATCGCTCGCCGAGCAGGGCACGGCCCTGCAGCTCGACATCCAGGTGCGCGCGCCGCGCATGGCGTTCGTGAACACGAAGACCGCCCGCATCGAGGGATCGGCCGACCTGCGCATCGGGGGCACGTTCGATCGGCCGTCGATGACGGGCGCCATCGACATCGCCGGCGGTGAGTGGCTGTTCAACGGCAACCGCTACTTCATCCGCGAAGGATCGGTCGACTTCGCGAACCCGAACCAGGTGGAGCCGATCTTCGATCTGCGGGCCGAGACGCGGCCGCGGCTGAGCGGGCAGACCTACAACATCGACATCCGGATCACCGGGCAGTTCGATCAACTGACGCCGACGCTGACCTCGGATCCGTTCCTGCCCGAGGCCGACATCCTGGCGCTCATCTTCGGCGCGCTGCCGAACGCCGACACGGCCGAGCAGCGCGCGCTGCTGTCGCCGCAGGAATCGCAGCAGCGCTGGATGCAGACGGCGATGGCGACGCTGCTGGCCAGCCCGATCTCGTCGCGCGTCGGCGAGGTCGTCGAGCGCTTCTCCTCGCTCGACACGGTGCAGATCACGCCGCTGCTCGAGAGCGAGGTCGCGTTCCAGCAGTTCAACCCGACCGCGCGCATCACCCTCGGCAAGCGGATCGCCCCGCGCGTGTTCCTGACCTACTCCCGCACGGTCGGCACCTCCGCGCTCCGCGACGAGATCATCGTGCTCGAGTACGACCAGAACGACCGCGTGTCGTGGGTGCTCTCGCGGAACGAAGATCGCACCCTGGCGCTCGACTTCCGCATCCGGTATCTCCGTTGACGACGCGGCGGTGGCGGGGCGGGTGGGGGCTCGTGGTGCTGCTGCTCGCGGCGGCGGCGCCGGCCCGCGCCGCACAGGGTGGCGTCGAGCAGTACTACGGCCGCACCATCACGTCCGTCCGGTTCGAGGTCGACGGCCGGGTCGAGCCGTCGGCCGATCTCGAACGCCTGGTGGACGTGCGCGCCGGCGCGCTCCTGACGCGCGAGGACGTGCGCGCGAGCATGGATCACCTGTTCCAGCTCGGCCGCTACGACGACATCACGCCCGTGGCCGCCGAGAGCGGCGCGGGCGTCGCCGTGGTGTTCCGGCTCGTGCCGCGTTATCCGATCACGCGCGTGGAGATCGAGCCCGGCGACACGGGCGTGCCGCCGAACCTGCTGCGCGACGAGCTGCGCCAGCGGTTCACCGGCGTCGCCACCGGCATCCGCCTGCCGGTCGTCGAGGAGGCGGCGCGGCGGTTCCTCAACGACGCCGGATATCCGGACGCCGACGTGACGGCCCGCACGGTGCCGGAGCCCGCGGCCGGCCGATCGACGCTCCTCGTCGGCGTCAGGGCCGGCCGGCTCGCGACGATCCGGCAGAGCAGGATCGAGGGCGCGTCGCCGCTCGAGCCCGACGCCATCCTCGCGCGGACGGATGCGCGCCCCGGCCGCCCGTTCCGGCGACGCGACATCGAGACGCGCCTGACCGAGATCGAAGACGACCTGCGGGCGCGCGGCTACTACGACGCGCAGGCGGCGCTCGTCTGGACGCCGGCGCCGGACGGCGCGGTCGACGTCGTGCTCGACGTGGACGCCGGGCCGCGCGTCGACGTGCGGCTCGAGTCCAGGACGCCGCTGCCACGCGGGCTCGACGATCTGATCCCCGTCAAGCGCCAGCGGTCCATCGACCTGGACCTGCTCGAGGACTCGAAGACCGCCATCGAGCAGGCGCTGCGGCGCGAGGGGTACGCCGCGGCGTCGGTGGCGTTCAGCCGTCAGCCGAGCGCCGACGGCGCCGTACTCGACGTCGTCTTCACCGTCGACCGCGGGCCGCGCTATTACGTCGATCGGATCGAGCTGCCGGCGTCGATGAGCCTCGCGCCCGCGACCGTCCGCGCGCTCGTGGGCATCGAGCCCGGCGACGTCCTGAATCAGGCGGCGTTCGAGGCCGGGCTGGCCAAGGTGATCGACGAGTACCGCCGGCTGGGGTACTACCGCGTCAAGGCCGAGCCCGAGCGCCAGACCGTCGAAGGCAGGCGGACGACGGAGGCTGCGTGGGTCGTGCTCGTGCCGAACATCACGGAGGGGCCGCGCGGCACCGTCACGGCGATCGCCTTCGCGTTCGACGGTCCGCACGAGGTGCCCGAGCGTGACGTGCGCGCGGCGATGCGGTCGCGCGCCGGCGCCCCGTTCGTCGAGCAGGACGTCGCCCTGGATCACCGGGACATCCAGTCGCTCTACCGCGAGCGCGGCTACCTCGGCGCCATCGTCGCGCTGGAGCCGACGATCTCGGAGGACGGCACGAGCGTGGCGCTCGCGTTCGAGATCAACGAAGGGCCGCAGGTCGTCGTCGGCCGCGTGACGGTGATCGGCAACACGCGCGTGTCCGAGCAGCAGATCCTCGAGGTCGCCGCCTTGACGACCGGCGCGCCGCTCGGGGCCAGCACGCTCACCGAGGCCCAGCGCCGGCTGAACGCCATGGGCGTGTTCCGCCACGTGTCGATCACGACCGAGAGCCGGCTGACCGGTGAGTCGGAGGCCAACATCCTGATCTCGGTCACCGAGGCGCCAACCGTGACGCTCGGGTTCGGCGGCGGGCTCGAGGGCGGCACGCGCCTGCGGACCGTCGCGCCCGATACGTTCGAGGATCACCTCGAGCTGTCGCCGCGGGGATTCTTCCAGATCGGCCGCCGCAACATCGGCGGCCGCAACCGATCGGTGAACTTCTTCTCGCGCGTGTCGCTCAAGCCGCGATCGGCGCCGGGCGATCCGGAGCGCGACGGTCGCGGGTTCGGCTTCGCGGAGTACCGCGTGACGCTCACGTACCGTGAACAGCGGCTGCTCCGGACCGAGACGGATCTGCTCGTCGGGCTGCTCGCCGAGCAGGTGGTGCGCACCACGTACAGCTACCAGCGGCGCGGGGTCAACGCCGAGTTCCTACGGCGAGCCTCGCGGCGAACCAACGTGTCGGGACGGTACGCGCTGGAGTTCACGCGGCTGTTCGACGAGCGCATCAACGTGGAGGATCAGCCGATCATCGACCGGCTGTTCCCGCAGGTCCGCCTGTCCACGATCTCGACCGGCATCTCGTGGGACGGCCGCGACAACCCGATCGTCTCGACGACCGGCGCGTTCCTCAGCGCCGACATGGAAGTGGCGGCGCGCGCGCTCGCGTCCGAGGTCGGCTACGTGAAGGGGTTCTTCCAGGGATCGACGTTCCGGCGGACCGGCAGCTCATCGCGGACGGTCGTGGCGTTGCGCGGGCAGCTCGGCCTGGCGCGCGGGTTTCCACGGACGATCACGAGCGTCGACGAGGCCGGCGTGCCCACGACGACGGTCGAAGTGCAGAACCTGCCGGTGAGCCAGCGGTTCTTCGCGGGCGGGGGCACGTCGGTGCGCGGCTTCCAGGTGGATCGGCTCGGCGTGTTCGATCCCGGCTGCGCGGCGTGCAGCGTCATCGATCGCACGACCGGCCTCTCGGTCGGAGGCACGGGCTTGATCGTGCTGAACGCCGAGATCCGGCACGTGCTGACGAAGCTGCGCAACCGCAACCTGGCGGTCGTGACGTTCCTCGACGGCGGCAACGTGTTCGCGAAGGCGGCCGACGTCGACCTCGCGAAGATCCGCGGCGCCGCCGGCTTCGGCGTGCGCTACGACTCGCCGCTCGGTCCGGTGCGGCTCGACTTCGGCTTCAAGCTGCGCCGCCAGGTCATCGACGACCGGCGCGAGAGCGGCTGGGAATACCATCTCAGCATCGGCGAGGCCTTCTGATGCGCACACGACCGTCGGTCGCCGTCGTCCTCTCCCTCGCGATCCTCGCGGGCTCGTCGTCCGCCCTCTCCGCGCAGGTGGTGCTCGATCGCATCCTGACGCGGATCAACGGTCAGATCGTGACGCAGTCCGACGTGGATCGGGCGCGCCTGCTGAAGCTCGTCGACGACCCGTCGTCGGACGCCACCGCCAGGAAGGGCCTCGAGGATCGCATCCTCGTGCTCGGCGAGATCGCGCGCCTGCCGCCGCTCGCGGTCTCGGAGCAGGATCTCGCGGCGCGCCGCGCCGAGTGGGAGGCCGCGATCGGCGGGCCGGAGGCCGCGGCCGCGCTGCAGGGCCGCACGGCCATGAGCGACGGCGCGCTCCGCGCCTGGCTGCGCGACGACGTGCGGATCGGGATGTACCTCGCCAGACAGTTCGGCCAGGTCTCCGAGCGCGACCGCGCGAACGCCGTCGCCGACTGGATCGGACGACTGCGGCAACGCGCCGGCGTGAAGTGAGCCGCGCGCGGCGGCGCTCTCGAAACGGTCCGGGCTGGTGTACCATCTGCGGCCCATGAAGGACCGTCGCTTTCGCCGCGCCGGTTCGGCTGCCCTGGCCCTGGTCCTCCTGGTGCCGTCGGCCGCCGCGGCTCAGTGGTACGCCGCCGGCTATCTCGGCGCCAGCCACACGCAGAGCTCGACCGTCTCGATCCGGCTGCCGGACGACGGGATTGCTCTGGACTTCCACGACGTGCGGTTCTACTCGCTCTCCACGCAGCCGCGCCGGTACTACGGCCTGCGCATCGGCCGCAGCGGCTGGCCGCACCGCCGGCTCGGCCTGGAGCTCGAGATGATCCACATGAAGGCCTACGCGGACACGACGCGTGACTACGCGGTGACGTCCTCCGGCCCGTCGCTCGCGCTGCTGGACACGTCGCCGATGAACGGCTTCGTGCAGGAGTTCGCGATGAGCCACGGGTTGAACTTCGCGCTCGTCAACCTGGTGGTGCGCCGGCCGCTCGGCGGCGATGACGCGCGCGCCGCCGTGACGATCCGTGCCGGCGGCGGTCCGATCTTTCCGCATGCGGAGACGACGGTCGGCGGCCGGACGGTCCACGAGTACCAGTACGCCGGCGTCGGCACGCAGGCGGCGGCTGGCCTCGAGCTTCGGCTGGGCTACCGCACCTCCGCGATCGCCGAGTACAAGCTCACGTACTGCCGTCCGGAGCTGGAGATGGCCGCCGGGCTCGGCGCGACGACCGCGATCTCGCATCACGTGAGCCTCGGGTTGATGCTCGCGCTGTCGCCAGCGGTTCGATGAAGACCGTGCGGCTCGAGGCGCTCACCGCCGTCGGACTGTTCTGCGTCGCGACCCTCGCGGCGCCGCGCGGGGCCGTCGCCCAGGATCAGTCCACCGCGACGATCAAGGTCTACGCCACCGTGGAGGGCCAGCCGGACGGTCGCGCGTCGGTCGCCATCCGATCGCTCGACGACGGGCGGCAGCCGGTGCGGACGCTGGAGGCGGGCGCATTCCTGCCCGCGGAGAGTCGGTTGCTGCCGGTGGGGCGCTACCGCGTGGAGGTCTCGCAGGACGGCTACGCCGCGGCGGCGATCGAGACCGCGGTCGATCCCGGCGAGATCGTCTGGCTCCGCGCCACGCTGCGGCGCTCGGGACAACCGTCGACGATCGAGCTGCTCGATCGCTGGCACGCCGGCGAGGCGGTCGTCATCGGCGAGGACCTCTTGAACGGGTTGCCGGCCAGCGGCCACGTGTGGTCGCTCATCGACGCGCTCGTGCCCTGGACGCTCGTCGACGGCGTGGACAACGGCGGATCGGAAACGGGCCGCCGCGGGCTGTTCGGGGCGCGCGACGCGTCCTGGCTGTGGAACGCCTTCGTGCTGGACGGCATCGACATCACGGATCCCGATCGGCCGAGCGGCCCGCTGCTCTACGCGGATCCCAAGGCGATGCAGGCGGTGAGCGTCACGTCGGGCCTGGCGCCGGCGGCCGTGGCGGTGCCGGGCGCGCAGGTGACCTTCGTGCCGCGGCGGCCCGGCGCGACGCGCCACGGCAGCGTCGAGGTGTCGGGCACCGCGCCGGGCATGGTCTTCGCGCGCGAGAACGTGGTCGCGCCGTTTCTCACGAAGGTGCACGCGTACGGCGACGTCAACGCGCAGCTCTCGTCGCCGGTGTCCGAGCGCGTCGGGGCGTACGTGTCCGGGCGGATCACGAGGTCGAGCTTCTTCGATCGCGGCCGCGACGAGATGCGGCCCGCCGATGCGGCGTCGCTCTTCGCGCACGTTGTCGCCCGGCCGACGCCGCGCGACGAGGTGCGCGTGATCGCATCGGCGGCGCAGACGAAGCGGCCGCTCGAGGGCGGCGACGCGTTTCTCGGCAGGCTCGTGGACGAGCGCGACACGTTCGCGCACGGCCAGGCGCGGTGGGATCGCGTCGGCCGGCGCGGATGGGTGGGATCGATCGCGTTCGGGCTGGACCGCGGCGACTTCGCGCCGGACCTCGACGCGCCGGTCGGCGGCGGCGTCGTCGACCGCGCGTTCGACGGCCCGGTGCCGCTGCCGGTCGCGCAGCGGCGCACCAGGCGCATGGACGGCGCGGCGAGCGTGGCGCTGCCGCCGTACGCGATCGGCGCCAGCCGTCACTCGTGGCGGATCGACGGGTCGCTCACCTCCGCGCGCGCGACGTCCGACGTGCTCGCCTCGCCCGAGGTCGCCGAGCTCGTCGCCGGGCTTCCCGCGCGCATCTGGCAGTTCCAGACGCCCGCGGCCGAGGCGGTCCGTCGTCTCACACACGTCGGGTGGTCGATTGCGGACGATTTGCGCCTCGGAGAGCACTACGCGATCGACGCGGGCGTGCGCGTGGATCACTGGGACGGGCGCGCCCAGGGCGCGCCGGCCGGGATCCGCAAGGCGGTCGTGTCGCCGCGGCTGGCCGTGCGCTCGAGCTTCCCGTCGAAGGGCATCACCGCGTACGGCGCCATCGGTCGGTACCACGCGCGGCTGCCGCTCGAGTGGCTGGGGTTCGGCGATCCCAATCAGCCGTGGGCACGGCTGTACCGTTGGACCGACGCCAACGGTAACGGGCGCGCCGATCCGGCCGAGCGCGGACCGCAGCTCGCGCTCGCCGGATGGGGCGGGCCGCTCGGGTCGATCGATCCCGACCTGCGGCTGCCGGCGACGAACGAGTACGTGCTCGCGGGCGAGCTGCGCGTCGGCACCGCGACGTTCCGCGGCACGGCCACGATCCGCCACGAAACGTCGCTCGTCCGCGCGGTGAACGTCGGGATCCCGCTGGCGGACTACACCCGCACGCTGATCCCCGATCAGACGAACGAGCGGCTGATGATTCCGGTCTTCAACCGGCCGCCGGGCCGTGAGGATCTCGATCGGTACGTGCTGACGAACCCGGCAGACGATGGGCTGAAGTCGCACATGCTCGAGATCTTCTACGAGCAGCGGTTCACGCCGCGCTTTCGGATGCGCGCCTCGGCGCTGGCCTGGTGGGCGGCCGGCCCGACGGCGGCGCCCGGATTCCACGTGAACGAGAACGACCAGGGGCTCGTCGGCGAGCAGTTCCAGGATCCGAACACGCTGTCGAACGCCGGAGGCCGCACGTTCTGGGATCGCGCCTACGTCCTGAAGTGGTCGGGGACGTACCTCGCGCCACGCGACGTGTGGCTGGCCTTCACCGCGAACTACCGCGACGGGCAGCCGTTCCCGGGCTTCCTCGTGCTGCCCGATCTCGTGCAGGGCCCCGAGGTGCTGCAGAACTACCTGAGCGGCCGCACGCGCTTCACGTTCACGATGCTGGTCGACGCGCGCATCGAGAAGCGGTTCACGCTCGGCCGCGGACGCCGCCAGGCGGCCGTGTGGCTCGACGTGTTCAACGGGCCGAACATGTACGAAGAGCTCGAGGAGAACCCGGTCGTCGGCCCGAGCTTCCGCGCATCGACCGTGTTACAGCCGCCGCTGACGTTCCGCGCCGGGGTGCGGGTGGGATTCTAAGCATCGGGTTATCGGGGCATCGGGATACCGGGACAGCGCATCGGGGCATCGGAACATCCGGATATCGGGATATCGCATCAGGGCATCGCCTCGGCGCATCGGGACAATCTATCGACTGGCGCGATCGGCGGAAGGCCGTTCGGTCGCCGTGCGTGCCGAGGTCGGATTCTGAACGGGGCGCTGCTGCCCTCGGGTCTGCGACTGTCCCGATGCAGGCGATGGGCGGCGCGCGCGCGGGTTCGTCAATGCCGCGCGCGTTCTTCGCGGACGGCTTCGAGCTCCGCCAGCGCTTCGAGATCCTTCGGCCGGCCGGCCGCCCGTTTCATCCGGATCAGCGCCTCGACGGTCGCGAGGCGGCAGCGCGATCCGAAGAGCGGCAGCTCCTCCGACGCTGGCAGCAACTCGTCGTACGTGCCGCCGCCTGCCACGTCTCCGAGGAGGTCGATGTCCCCCCGCGTCGTGGTCAAGGTGAAGTTCAGGCCGCGGCGCAACGTGTCGGCATCGAACGTGAACGGCAATCCCGGCGGCGCACCTCGAAGGTAGGGTTGGAACGGAGACAACGCAGCCACGAGACGCGCGAGGTTCTCGGGTGAGCGCCGATACACCACGTCCACGTCATAGGTCGCTCGGGCGGATCCCTGCACGTTGGCCGCGACGCCGCCGACCAGGATGAACTCGACATCGCCGGACAGCAGTTGCCGCAGGAGCCCCGCGAAGTCGGTCGGCGCGGTCATTCGCGCGCCCGCCGGCGCGCCTCGCGCAGTTCAGCGGTGAACCGGACGAAATCCTGCAGCTTCATCAGCCGCTGCTCCGGCGTCAGCCGGAGATTCTCGCGCAGGAGCGTCCGATCGACGTCGCGCTTGTACGCCTCGACGACCGGATCGGCGTCGAGCGAAATCGGCTCCTCCGACATGCCGGCACTATAGCACCCGGCTGATGGGCCGGCGGTGTCCGAGAATCTCCGAAACAGCATCGGCGCATCGGGCTGTCGAATATCGAGAGGTAGCACTTCCCCGAACATGAACATTCCCGCGGTGGCAGCGGGTTTCTTCGGGGCGCCGCCTCGAGGGCCTCCGCGTTGAGCCTCGGCAGCCAGAAGCGCCGTGCGGGACCGGCGAGGCCGAAGAAATCTCGTTCTTGCTGAGCGTAGTGACGCGCTTCGATTCACGGCGGCATCGAGACTTCTCGGCCTTCGAGGCCGAAAGGAGGGAGTTGTGCGATTACCTGTCATTACGTTGTCGTCGACTCTACTACTCACCCTCATCGCGCTTCCAGCACACGCGCGGAATGGCTGCCGGTTGTTCGTCGGTATCGACAACAGGGATCGGTTTGTTACGGGTCCCATCAACTCTGAATGCGGAATCCTTCATCCAGGCCCGTGGGGAAACTGGGGCGTAGAGGGGCCGTTTAGTTCGCGCCAGGATGGCGATCAGTTCGCCGGATGGTACGACGAAGACGGGCACCAGCAGTGGAACAGCTGCTATGACGAGTACCCATCGGGTAGCGACGGATACTTCAATTGGGGGGACGACGAAGCTCAAATTACCGACGTCGGTGATCAGTGGTACACGTACGGGTTGGGCGGATACCTGATCAATATCAGCTGCGCAGTCTTCAACAACTACGTCGTCACCGTCGAGGCGCACGAAATCGACGTCTACGAGCTGGATCCAGCTTCGCCAGATGACTACCTGGCGTCGATAATCTACGACGAGCAGTCCTTCACCCTGTCGTGTTCAGGTTCTGGTACGTCCGCAACGTGCTATGGAGAGACCACCTTTCAGGAGCCCCTCGCCGCGCCGAGTGAGTTCACGGCGCTGGGCCGAGCGTGGGGCCACGCCAACTGGGGACCCATATAGCAGGAGGAATCCGATGGCCTTCTCACGTGCCGGGTTCAGAATGCCGCTCTTGGGCTTGCTCTGCGGAATGGCCGCCGTTGTCGTGCTGGCAGGGGCCGCGGCCTCCCAGTTGGGGACTACCGTGCGTGGTGTAGTCGTCGATTCCCTGACGGGCCTGCCAGTACCCGATGCCCGGATTTCGCTCCAAGAGGGTGCGACAACTCGAATACTCGCAGCGGCAACGACGGAGGCAGATGGCGCGTTTGCCCTTCCTGGATCCGCCCTCACGGTCTATCTTAATTGTGAGAGCGACAGGGGTATGCAGTGTACCGGCTTGGTGTTGATTCCGGGGCGAACCTCACTGTCGCCCTTGAGAGGGGGGCGGTGCTCGCTGGCACGGTGGTATCCGAGGACGGGCATCCTCTGACCGGATTCTTGACTGTCTACTCCATCAACGAGCGGAACCACGTGACCAAGACGCTGCGGTTCGCTGGAGGGATATTCGAGATCGACAACTTGTTACCAGGTCAGACCGTTCTTGTCGCGCGCGGGGAGCAGATGGCGCCGACCGCGTTGCGTATTGCACTGGCCGCGGGCGAACTGCGTGCCGGGCTGATCCTCCGATTGAAACGAGCCGGGACGGTTCGGGGTTCAATTACCGATGCGAACGGTTCGCCGGTTCGCGGCGCCAGAGTCCGGCTAGCGTATACGAGGGCAGACGACAGCAACGTGTTCCTGGGCGGATTCATCGGAGGAAGATTGATCACCCGCTCGGACGGAGTGTTCGTGGCACGGAACGTCATTCCCGGTGTTCCCGTGCTCGTACTTGTGGATTCCGATCGGGGGCACGCCGAACGAACCCTTGTACTGAGCGCGGGACAGGCACAGGCACTGTCGGTGGTCCTGCCATGAGGCGGTTCCTTCTGTATCTTGGTCTACTGTTCGTGTTGTCAGGCGCGTTGCCAGCCTGGGCAGGCGCGCAGCAGCCGCCTGGCGCTTTCGCTCCTGCCGGACCCGATCGCCCGAGCGACGTCGCGGCGCGTGTGTCATGGAGCCTGAGGCACCCGGTCCTCGAGGTCGGCGGACGTTCTGCCACCGCAGCGCGCTCGCAGGTCCAGCGCAAGCCGCGCGTTCGCAAGGCCGCGCTCCTCGGGCTCGGGTTCGGCGCGTTCATCGGCGGGGTGTACGCGGCCGAGACCTGTTCGCGCGCGTCGGAACATCCGGACTGTGAGCGCGCCAGCCTCCTGGTGGGCGTGCCGTTGTTCGCGGCCGCCGGGGCAGGCGTGGGTGCCTTGATTGGCTCGTACCTCGATCGGCACGATCGCCGGTACCCCGCATCGCCAGCCGTTCAACGCTCAGGTCCGGTGACGGGTCTCGGCGTTGACGACGCGCGGCACGTCCCTCGCCCGCGGCGCTGAAGTCCTCGCGGCCGCGGACGTTGGCTGCCTCGGACGTTCGGGCCTGACCGTCTCGGTTCCAACGGCCCTTCGTAGAGCCCGATCTGACGCTCGACGAGCACGTCCAGGAGAAGTCGCGCCCGACGATCTGAACGGTGAGTGTCTGTGCGGCGTGTGTGTGCTCGACACGGTCAAGGACATCGCGCAGTCGCTGAGGAGCGTGCAGAAGCGGAGCAAGTCCGTGCTCTTCATCGGGACGGAGCTCACGACGGAGTCGCCGATCGGGGAGTGCAACGCGCTGGTTCGCGACGCCAGGCGGAGACTCTTCCAAGTGCTCGACACCGTGCACGTCACGGTGCACGTGTTCGACGCCGCGGGGCTCGAAACGGGCACGTTCGCCGCCAGCTCGAACGTGCGGGCGCGTGACTTGTTGAAAGCGACGCTGCGGCAACCCGCGACCGGCTCCTTCGACAAGGCAATCTCGGCGTGCTGCCCGATGTGACCGGCGGGCGCACCGTGCTCAACTCGAACGATCCCGATCGCATGGTGCCGGCGATCTTCGTGGAGAACTCCACCTACTATCTCCTCGGATTCGAGCCGCGCGCACCTCGCGATGGGAAAACCCACGCGATCGTCGTCAAGGTCGACCGCAAAGACCTCATCGTCTCGTACCGCCGCAGCTACGCGAGTGCGGCCGAGAAGCGCTTCTGAGCCGGGCACCTGTAGCCGCAGGCCTTCAGGCCCGCGGAATCGTTTCGTGTCGCTGGTGAAGCCGCCGTTCCAGGAGCTCCTCGTAGAGCGCGATCTGGCGATCGACGAGCACCGTCCAGGAGAAGTCGCGCTCGACGATCTCGCGGCTGCGCGCGCCCATGTCGATCAGCCGCGCCGTGCTCGCGGCCGCCTCCTCGATCGCCGCCGCGAGCGCGGTGTCGTCGCCGGGTTCCACGAGCCAGCCGTTCACGTCGGGGTGCACCTTGTCGGGCAGGCCGCCCGCCCGTGACGCGATCACCGGCCGCCGGTGCGCCATCGCTTCGAGCGTGACGAGCGAGCTGCCTTCGTACCTCGTGGGGTGCACGAACACCGAGGCGGCCTCGTACCAGCCGTGCAGGACGGCGTCGCTCGCTCGGCCGGCCCACACGACGTGCGAGGCGATGTTGCGCTCGGCGACGTGCCGCTCGAGCTCCCGTCCGTACGGGCCGGCGCCGACGATGACCCAACGCCAGCCGAGCGCCGGCAGCGTGCCGCCCGCGGCCGCGGCGCGCGCGAGCGCCGCCGCGAGCACGTCGAAGCCTTTGTTGAACTCGAGCCGTCCCACGCTGAGGAACACGAGCTCGCCCGCGCCGATGCCGTGCCGCTGCCGGAGCAGCCGGCCGTCGGTGGGCCCCGCCATGCCGGTGACCGCCGCGAGATCGATGCCGTTCGGGATCGTGCGAACCTGCCCGGGCCGAGGCCGGAGATGGCGCGCGACCGTGGACTCGAGCGCGACGTCGGTTGCGATGATCGCGTCGGCCGCGCGGGCGACGCGGCGCACGGCCCAGCGCAGCGGCGTGTAGCCGATGCGCTTCAGCCGCCCCTGTCGCTCGGCCGTGGCGCCGAACTCCTCCAGTCCCTGGGGATTGAGCACGAGCGGCACCGGAAGATCGGGACGCGCCGCGCCGAGCACGCTGGCGCCGAAGCCGTGGATGACGTCGACCTCGCCGGCCCGGGCGAGCGCGCGCGCCATCGATCCGGCGCGCCAGCCGTACAGCAGGTACGCCGTGCTGCGGTCGAGCACGGTGGTGCCGCGGCGGTTGGCCGCGGGGAACGTCCAGTACGGCACGTGGCGGATCCCGATCAACGGCGATGCGAACGGGTCGGCCGCCGCTTCCCGGCGCACCGGCGCGGGCGGCGGCACGATCAGCGTCACGCGCACGCCTCGCGCTGCGAGGTGCCGCACGAGGTCGTGCACCGATCGTTCGAGCCCGCCGACGCCGTGGAGCGGCATGACGGCGCGAGCGACGACGGCGACCGAGAGCGGGCGGGACATGGCTCAGGCGGCGCTCGGCTGAAGGAGCTGGCGATAGACCTGCTCGATGCGCTCGACGACCGAGGTCGCCGAGAACCGGGTGTGCACGTCGGCGCGCGCCGCGTGCCCGAGCGACGCGCGCAGCCGCTCGTCCGCCGCCAGCGCCGCGAGATCGCGCGCGAACCCCGGCGCATCGTCCGACAGCAGCCCGGTGACGCCGGCGCGGATGATGTCGCGCGTGCCGCCGGTGTTCATGGCCGCGATCGGCGCGCCGAGCGCGGCCGCCTCGATGAGCACGCGGCTGAGCGACTCGGGGCCGTACGAGGGGAAGGCGAGGAGCGTCGCGTGCCGCATCCACGCCCACACGTCCGCGCGGTCGCGCCAGCCGAGCACGCGCAGGTCGATGCCGAGGCGTGTGGCCTCGGCTTCGAGCGCCGCGCGCAGCGGGCCGTCGCCCGCGATCACGACCGGCCACGTGATCCCGGCCCGCGCGATCGCGGGCAGCAGGTACTGGACGCCCTTGTTCAGCGCGAGCTTGCCCGCGTAGAGCACGTAGGGCCCGGCGAGCGGCGGATCGGCTGCCCGCGCGGCATCGAGCGCGGTCATGTCGATCGGGTTCGGGATCGTGTAGAGCGGCGTGGACGCGAGCTCGGGCGCGCGCGCTCGCAGATCCTCCGCGATGACCGAGCTCACCGCGATGACCGCGCTGGCCTTGGCGAGCGTGGTCCGCTTCGTCCGGAGGTTCGCGCGCATGTACGGAATCAGCGGCCACGCGGCCAGCGACGCCGCGCCGGCGCGCGGCCGCACGCACCTCGTCATCATGCTGACGGAGCAGGCCGGGCAGAGCTGCGGCTGCGACGGATCGTAGATCAGGTCCGACCAGTAGCAGACGGGCCAGTAGTCCCTCACGGTCGCGACCACCGGCGTGCCGCTCGCGAGCCCGGTGCGGATCGCCGGCACGGTGGTCATCACGTGCTGGGCGTGCACGACGTCGACCGGCTGGCGCCGGAGCCGCTCGTCGAGATATCCGGACAGCGCGCGCCAGAGCTGTTCGTTCTTGACGAGGTTGCGCACGACCGGCACGTTCGGCGCGCCATGGCGGAACGTCGTGACCCGCACCGATTCGTGCTCGCGCTCCTCGGGCGGCCCGGACGTCGTCGCGTCGGCTTTGATCACCTCGACGTGGTGGCCGAGCGCCATCAGGCCGCGCGCGAGCTCCCACGTGCTCCAGCCGCTGCCGCCGCAGCCGGGCGGAAACGAATCGGTGACGATCAGCACGCGAAGCGGCGCGCTCATCGCCCGGACACCAGCGCCTGCAGGCGCGCGTCGAGCGCGGCGCAGTGCGCCGCCCAACTGAAGTCCCTGACGACGCGCGCGCGCGCGGCCGCGCCGAACCGGCGCCGCACGTCAGGGTCGGCGAGCGCCTGCAACGCGCGATCGATGCCGCGCGGATCCTCGGGATCGTAGAGCATGCCCTCGACGCCGTGCGAGACCAGCCGCTGCAGGCGGGGCAGCGCCGGCGCCACGACCGGCAGGCCGGCCGCCATGTACTCGAACACTTTGAGCGGCGACCAGTAGAAGCCGAGCTTGAGCGCGGCGTGCCGGCTCGGATCGAACGGCGCGACGCCGATGTCGCCCCACGCGAGCGCGGCCGGCAGCCGGTCGTGCGCCAACGCGCCGGTGAACACCACGCCCGGCACGCCGCGCGCGACGCGCTCGGCGGCCGGCCGCTCCGGGCCGTCGCCGATGAGCAGCGCTCCGAAGCGATCGTCGCCCGCGGCGTGCAGGCGCGCGAGCGAGGCGACCAGGTGCACGACGCCGTGCCACGAGCGGAACGCACCGGCGAACACGCACTGGATGCGCGCCGGGTCCATGGTGAACGGGCTCGGTGTCGACCGATCGGGACGGAAGTGCTCCACGTCCGCGCCCCACTCGATCTCCAGCACCTTGCCGCGATCGACCCACGCCGGCAGGATCGACGCCATCGGCGTGACGAACAGATCGGCGGCGCGGCAGATCCGCTCCCGCCAGCGGCGCATGGGCTCGACGACGAGCGCGTGGTCGAGCCGGGCTTTGAGCGCGCGGTCGTGATCGACGACGGGTGCGTTCACTTCGAGCACCGCCGGCAGGCCGAGCCGCTTCGCCGCGAAGACGCCCTCGCCGCCGAAGTTGTAGTAGCGCTCGATGACGACGTCGGCGCCGATCTCGCGTGCGAGGCGCGCGAGCCGGCGCGTGCGGGTCCAGCGAAGGACGTCGCGCCCGAACGGCGGGCCGAGCGGATGCCACGTCACGCGTCCCTCGGGCCAGCGGCCCGCCCCCGGCTGAACGGCGACGTGCACGTCGTGTCCGCGTGCGGCCAATCCAGCCGCCACGGCCTGGACGTGGACCGATCCGCCGAGCGATCCCGGCACGCGCTGGTCGATCGCGCAGTACAGAATCCGCATCAGGTCCCCGCCGCCTCGGAGGATCGCGTCGCCGGCATCGACCCGGCCGGCAGCTTGCGGAGCAGCGCGAAGTACGGACCGGATCGGAACCGGCCGAAGAGCCGTACGTCGAGCGCCATCACGGTCGAGACGGCGCGCAGGCCGCGGTAGGCGACGCCGCCCTGGCGCACGCGCGCCTGCGCCGTCGATCGCACGTGCTTCAGCGTCGCGCCGGCGTCGGCCGCCGGCTGCGCCCGCATCGCGCGGCGCGTGAGCAGCCGTTCGGCCATCCGCACGAGCACGTTCTCGACGAAGGCGCCGACGATAGGCGTGTAGTACGTGATCCGCTCGATCGCGAAGCCGCACTCGCCGACGACGCGGCGGAGCTCGTCGTGATCGGCGATCGGATTCAGGTGATCCGACTTGCGCAGCCGCTCCTGCCGGAGGTCGAGCAGCCCGGCGCGCTCGCACAACCGGGCGAACCGGTTGACGAGCCGCACGCCGCCGGCGATCCAGCCGTTCGTCCGCACGTGCGTGTAGACGAAGAGGCCGCCGCCCGGCTCGAGCACGCGCGCCGCTTCGGTCAGCACGTCGCGGAACGCCTGCGGCGACACGTGCTCGAGCACGTCGAGCGACCACGCCTTGTTGAACGACGCGCTCTTCAGCGGCAGGCGCCTGAGATCGCCGAGCACGAGATCCGACTGCGCGACCGCCTCCGGCGCGAAGTGCGGGCTGATGTCGATGCCGCAGAGCGCCGCGCCGGAGCCGGCGTTCCAGACGATCGTCCGGCCGCTCCCGCAGCCGAGATCGATGATCCGATCGCCCGGCCCGGGACGCAGGAAGCGGCGCAGCATGTCCTGCCGGATCCGGGACCCGAGCAGCGGCGGCGCGATCGCCTCGTGCCGCGCGTCGGCGTGGAGCGCTTCGTCGAGGTACTTCGTCTGCTCGGCGAACGCGGTCAGCGGCCGCAGATCGAGGACGCCGCCTCGCGTCGCGAACGTGCGCCCGCACCCGAGGCAGCGCACGGCGTCGTCGCGGCGCGCGATGCGCCCTTGGCACTCCGGGCACTGCGCGATGTCGAGGAGCGCGTCCGAGATCACGCCGTGCCCCCGGCCGCGAGGAGCGCCTGCTCGAGCCGTTCGGCCCGCCGGGCCCAGGTGAACGCCGGCGCGAGCTGCCGGGCCCGACGTCCGAGCGAGGCCGCCAGCGCCGGATCCGCCGCGAGCCGCTCGAGCGCGGCGCCGAGCGCCGCGGCGTCGCCGGGCGGCACGAAGATCGCCGCCTCGGGCGTGAGCACCTCGCGCAACGACGGGAGATCCGACGCGACGATCGGCCGCGCGAGCCAGAGGTACTCGAACAGCTTCAACGGCGACGTGTAGCGCTCGGAGATCGCCGACGCCGTGTTCGGCAGCACGAGGATCGACGCGCGCACGAGCGCACGCGCCACGCCGGCGGGAGGCAGCGGTCCGGTCATCTCGAGCCGGTCGCGCACGCGGCACTCGCGCGCGAGCGCCTCGACGCGCGACAGGTCGGCTTCCTGCCGATGGCCGCCGACGATGAGGCCGCGGACGTGCGGCGCCGCCGCCAGCGCGCGCACGAACACGTCGACGCCCTTCCAGGGATAGAGATGCCCAGCGTACGCGGCAACGGCTGCGCCATCCGGCGCCCTGTCGGCGCCGCCGACGCCCGGGTCGTCGGCGCCGTCCGGCGCGACGACGACGTGGTCGCGGGGCCCGTAGCGCGCCGCGAGATCGTCGGCCAGGCATCGGGTGATCGTCACGTACGCGCCCGCGCGCCGCCACACGAGCTGCTCGCGGCGATCGAGCCGGTCGAGCTTCGCCGGCGACGGCGCAAGGTCCGGCCGGCCGAGCAACGCGGGCATCTCCCGGCTCACGACCGGCGCGATGCCGTGCGATTCGTACACGAGCCGCCGGGCATCGAAGCGGCGGTCGCCCAAAAGAAACGATGCGACGCCGAGATCGCGGGTGTAGATCGTCGCGTCCGGCGCGGCTCGCACGCGTCGCCTCGCCGCGAGCAGGAACGTGAGGCGCCGATACCATCCCGGCCCCGACGCCGGCACCCGCTGCACCGCGAGGCCCGTCACCGGGGCCAGCCCGTAGAACGCGAACGGATCGCGCGGCGGCACGGCCGAGTCCGGGCGCACGACGAGCGTCGTCTCGTGGCCTCGCGCCGCCAGCGCCCGGCACGTCGCCATCGTCTGCGCGCCGTTGGCGCGTTCGATCGGGAACCTCGTGTCGGCGAAGTACAGGACGGTCACGTCGCTGAGCGCGGCTCCATTATGTGCCCGGCGGCCAGCGTGATCCGGCGCGTCACCGCTGCGGCAGGCCGTAGAACGACGAGCGATCCGCGAAGTAGCGCCACGCGAGCGAGGGCAGCGTCGCGGGCAGCTCGAGAAACGTGGCGCGCGCGTTGTCGCGGAGCGACAGCCGCTGCCGATCCATCGTGTGCAGGCCGAACTGCGCGATCAGGCCGACGTTCCACCACAGGCAGAGCGCGAGCACGGCCGCCCACGCCGCGCGCGCGGCGGTACGGCGGCGGAGGGCGGCAGTGAGCGCGGCGAGGCCGAGCGCGACGAGCGGCGTGAGCGCGACGAAGCGGCGCTGGCCGAACGAGCCCGCGACCGTCCACGACTCGACACAGCCGGAGACGTAGACCTGGAGCAGCCACATGACGATGGCGAGCGCCGCGATCCAGCGCAGGTCGGACGAGCCGGCCGCGGCCGCGAGCCAGATCAGCCCGGCCAGGCCGGCGAGCGCGAGCGGCGTCCAGAAGAACAGACCGTGCTGGGGCGAGAGCAGCACTTCCAGGAAGTGCGGCGACGTCCAGCTCATCTTCCTCACCACGGCCGTCGTCGGACCGGGATGGCCGTTGAGGACGGTGTAGGCGACGAGCTGCGGCGCGTACGCGAGGAGGAACGCGGCCGCGCCGGCCGCGGCGGCCATGAAGCGTTGCGGCGCGGTCGCGAGGCGGAGCGCGCGCAGGTAGTCGAGCGCCGGGCCGGCGAGGAAGAAGGCGTCCTGCTCGCGCACCATCGCCATCAGGCCGCCGGCCAGCCCGAGCGCGACCATGCCGGCGGGGCTCCAGCGATCGCGCACGCGCAGCCAGACGTAGAGGAACAGCGACACCGCGAGCGCGGAGCAGGCGTGCGAGAAGCCCGGCGCGACGTACATGTAGAAGACGAGCGGCGTGCCCAGGCAGACGAGCAGGGCCGTGCCGAGGCCGTGGCCGACCAGCCGGCGCAGCATGGCGGCCGTCAGAACGAGCGCGAGCCAGCCGTACCAGGCCGAACCCCACGTGACGGCCGTGATGTACGGCGCGCTGTAGCCGTCGGCGGGCGCGCCGGAGAGGAGCGCGGCCGCGTGGCCCGCGGCGAAGAACGGCGCCCAGAGCACCGCCGTGCCGATCGGCGCGAAGTTGTAGCGGCGTCCCGCTTCGTTGATCCGCTCGAGGAACGTCTCGTGGAAGCCGGCGTTGCGCATCGCGCCCGACTCGTAGAAGTGCGTGTACTCGTTCTCGAAATCGGCGTCGCGATCGAAGGCCGCCGACCGCAGCCACGCGTAGTACTCGACCTCGTCGTTCGCGTAGAAGCGCGTCGTGACGGCCGGCAGCGTGAGCAGGACGAGCAGCGCGGCGAGCGCGACGGCGCGCCGGCCGGCCGGGTTCGAGGCCGCCGCCATCCGTCAGGCGCCGAGCGTTCTGGCGAGGACGGCCTGCAGCACTTGCGCGGCGTTGAAGCTGGCGTGATTGACCATCGAGAGCACGACCGACTGGCGGCGAATGTACATCACGCCCCAGAAGAGGCCGAGCAGCCCGACGGCGATCGCCACGTCGAGGCCCTGATCGACGTGGAGCGCGCCGAACAGGATGGTGAAGAGCGCGAGCCCGAGCCTCACCCCGCCGAGCCGCTGCTCGAACCGGTGGAGGATGAACCCCCGCTGCAGCTCCTCGCGCACGCCGCCGGCCAGCACGGCCACGAGCAGGAAGATGCCGGCCGTGAGCGGCGAGGCCATGTAGGCCTCGAACGGGCTCTTCGACACGGTGTGCAGGCCGGGCGCCACGGCCCGGATGAGCAGCACGACGCCCGTGACGGCCAGAAAGGCGACCGGCAGCAGCGCGAGGCCGAGGAGCACCTCGCCCTTGATGGGACGCGTGCCGACGAACACCGGTCCCGACTGCTCGCTGCTCAGGATCAGGAAGAGGCGGATCAGGAGCGCGATGAGCGCGGTGTCGACCAGGCTCACGACGGCGATGAACTCGAAGGCGATGCCGCCGCTCGCCGGATCGATGAGCGGGATGCCGGCGCCGAACGCCACGGCCGACGCGGCGGCGAGCTGCGTCGGGATGCCCGACACGAGGAAGACCTGGAGCGCCGCCCACCAGCGGGGCATGACGAGGGCGCCGGGGCCGGCGGCGAGCGCCGCTGCCGGCGGGCCGGGCGGCAGCGGCAGCGTAGCCTGGTGCTCGTCCACGGTCTCACTCTATCAGGGCGCGCACGTGAGGGACGTCTCAGGGCAGTTTCAGGACCGTGATGGTCGGGCCGGGATGCTCCGTGCTCGAGGGGAACGCGTGCACGATCTGCGCGCCGCGCGCGAGCGCGGCGTAGCCGCCGAGGCTGCCGCCGCCGGCCGCGCGATCGCCCGGCGGGTGCGTGGAGACGGCGACCACGTAGGTGATGCCGCGCGCGCGAAAGTCCTCCACCGGCGTGTCGGCGATGCGCGTCGAGAACTCGACGCCGACCGAGGGCGGCAACTGGACGTTCTCGAGGCCGTGCGCGACCTTCTCGCCGGGGCGCACGACGCTCGCCAGCCATCTCGCGGCTTGATCCACCGTCGACAGCTTCCGATCGCCGACGTTCCGGCCGATGCTCGAGCCGAGCGGGGGCACGAGCACGAGGAGCAGGGCCGCGGCGGCGAGGCGGCGCGCGCGCGACGGCGCCGGCGCGGCCAGCCACGCGGCGCGCAGGCGGCCGATCGCGATCGCCAGGAAGATCGACAGCATCGGCGCGATCGGCATCGCGTACCGTCCGAACTGCAGCGCCCCCTGGCGCGAGATGAACCAGAGAAAGACCGGAGGAAAGACGACGAGCGCGAGCGCGGCCGCGCGCAGGCCGCGATCGCGCAGCATCAGGATCGAGAGGACCGCGCCGGCGGCGCACAGGCCGACGCCGATCCACCCGATCTCGAGCCAGACGACGGGCGGCGCGGCGAACCAGCCGCGCATGTACTTGAGGTACGTCACGAAGCTGTCGACGGTCGACCGGCGCGCGTTGTAGTGCTGCATCAGCGAGGCGAAGCCGTTGAGGAAGCCCGGCAGATCCAGCACCGAGTACGGCGCGCCGAGCAGGAAGCCGGCCGCGGCGCCGCCGAGGGCCGCCGCGACGGCCCGCGCGGCGATCGCCGCATGCGGGAGCACGAGCGCCGTCGCGATCGGCATCAGCAGGGCGAGCACGCCGTGGTACTTCGTGGCACCGGCCGCACCCGCGGCGGCACCGGCGAGAAGGTACACGCTCAGACGTCCCGTCTCGGCGCCGCGGATGGCCAGCCAGAGCGTCAGCGTGATGAAGAAGGTGAGCGGCGTATCGGTGAGCGCGAAGTGCGACTCGCGCACGTGCTGCGGCTGGACGGCCATCGCGCCCGCGGCGATGAGCGCCGTGGCGACGCCGAAGCGCCGGCCAATCAGGTACACGAGCCACACCGTGGCGGTGCCGAGCACCACGCTCACGAGCCGCGCGCCGACGAGCAGGTCGCCGATCCACATCTGATCGAGCGACGCCCACTGCCGGTCCATCGCGCCGGCGAGGAACGTGATGGCGCCGACGGCGGTGTGGAGGTAGAGCGTGAGGCCGCCGTAGTCGTAGAAGTGCGGGTTGAAGTCGCCCGTGCGCATCATGCGCAGCGCGATCTCGAGGATGACCGGCTCGTCGACGCCCATGCGGTACGGCGCGCCGGCCGAAATGCCCGAGATTCGCAGGCCGGCCGCGGCCGCCACGATCGCGCACGCGAGCAGGCGCGTGCGCCGGGAGGCCGGGAGGGCGGGGAGCACGCGCGGGATTCTAGTCGTGGCGCCGCCGAACGGCAAACACCGGTCGTCACCGCTGCGTCAGCGTGCCGACGAGGAGCGTGCAGCGCGCGGGCTCGACGGTCAGATCCAGGCGTCGCCATGAGCGCGGCCGGTCGGCCGGCGGAAGCTGCAGGGTCGTCGCGCCCCAGGCCGCGTCGCCGGCGACGACCTGGCCGGCGGGCCGGCCGTCGATCGCGATCGAGACCCGGCAGTCGGCGATGCCGTCCTGACGCGCGCGCAGCGGCAACGTCACGGTGCGCGTCGTGCTGGCGAGAAACCAGGTCGACCGCGGGTCGGCGACCCGGTACGTCACGCCGTCGAGCGGCGCGGGCGCCTCTGGCGCGCCGCGCGAGAAGCCGGCGATCGGCTCCATCGCCCGCTGCGCGTCCATGCGCGCGGGCAGCGCGATCGCGATCGCTCCGATCGCCAGGCCGGCCAGCGCGGGCCGGGTGCGCGAGCCGGCCGGAGCCGGCACCGACATGCCGGTCACGAGGCCCACGGCCAGGAAGAACGACGCACGGATGTGCGGGTCGAGCAGCGGATGGCCGAGCAGCGCGCTCACGAGCAGCGCCGCGATGCCGCCGGCCAGGGCCGTGGCCTCGGGCGCCGCGTGGGGCGCGATCCAGCCGCGGCTCGCCGCGCTGCGAAACGGCGTGCCGATGAGCCAGAGGAACCCGAGCAGCCCGACGAGGCCCAGCTCCACGAGGATCTGCAGGAAGTTGTCGTGCGCGTTCTCGCCCCGCGCCGCCCAGCGGAAGCGCTGGCCGAAATCGGCCGGCAGGTGGCGCAGGGAGGCGGCCTTGAAGTTGTCCAGGCCGATCCCGAAGAGCGGGCGCTCGGCCGCGAGCGCGAGCCCGGCCCGCGTCATCTCCACCCGGAACCCGCCCGCGCGGAAGACCGACGCGTTGCGCGTGCCGAGCGCGGCCACCACCGCGAGCACCGCGACGGCCGCGACGAGGGCGCCGAGCACGAGCGCGATCCTCGGGCGCGAGGCGGAGAACCAGGTCAGGCCCAGGCCGCCGACGACGCCGCCGAACGCCGCGCGCGATCCGGCGAGCCAGACGGCGAGCAACAGCAGGCCGGCTGGCGCCAGCCAGAGCCGGGAGCGGCGCACGGCCAGCCACACCGCCGCCACGGCGAAGAGCGCGTAGATCGAGCCGGCGGCGTTGATGTCCGGGTAGAACGCGTTGAGCCGCACGTCGCGGAGCACCGCGAGCGCCGCAACCGATGGCGCCTCCTGACGGAGCGAGATTTCCGCGAGGCGGATCGCCGACGACGCCGAGAGCACGGCGCCGGCGAAGACGAACATCCGGACGAACCGGCGGCCTGCGCCGGGCGCGTCGCGCACGATCCGCTCCGCCACGACGGCGAGCGCAATCGCTTCGAGCCACGGGAGGACCGACCGCACCACGCTGGCCTCGTCCTGGGGGCTGAAGTAGGACCACGCCGTGTCGCGCGCGACGGTTTGGAGGAGCGCGCCGGGCGCATCGCCGGTCCACAGTTGGCGGGCAGACAGCGCGACGACGGCCCAGCCCACGAGCGTGGCGCCGAGGACGAGGGCGGGCGCGGCGAGCTGGAGCGGGGCTCGCCTGGCGGAGACGGCGCCCTGGAGCAGGGCCGCGACGAGAAACGTCAGGAGGAGCGGCTCGGCGATGGCCGGCGTGCCGAGGAGCAGGTTCAGGGCGGGGGCCATCGGGAACAGGCCGGCGACCACGAGCAGCCCGGTGGCGGGACGGGCGAGCGTGGCCGCGGCGACCACGGTGAGGAGGGTGGCCGCCGGCCACGACAGGCCGGGATCGCGCCACAGGCCCACGAGCGGCAGCGCGAAGATCGTGCTCGCTGCCGCTCCCAGGACCCGCCGCATCACCTCGCGACGATACACCAGGAGCCCGGCAGCCGAGGGTCTCGGCCGCTGGAAGAGGCCGGCGAAAATAGGGCACCTGAAAGAACGGCCGTACTTACCGGCGTCACTTCAACATGTGGCGTAGGGCCGCTGCGTGGGGCACAATATGTCGTGGGATCCGTCTTGACAACCGCGTAACGCGGGCGCATAGTTCCTGCTCCCGCGGCGCTCCCCTCGCGACCGAAACGACAGCACGGTCACGACGAAGGTCAGCAGCGCCGTGTACGGATCCCTGGAGGACGAAATGCAGCACGCGCAGCAGTTGGACACGCCGGCGTTGAAGGCAGCCCGGACGTTCGGTCCGGGCCGGTCGGTCTCCGGGCTCGAGTTCGAACGCTATTTCACCAAGGACGGCGTCGACCCGTTCGACGAGGTGGAGTGGGAGCTGCGTGCGGCGGTGATTGCCAACGAGCGCGGGGAGCTGGTGTTCGAGCAGCGCGACGTCGAGTTCCCGAAGTTCTGGTCCCAGCAGGCCACCAACATCGTCGTCTCGAAGTACTTCCGCGGGCAGATCGGCACGCCGGAGCGGGAGCGGTCGGTGCGGCAGTTGATCGGGCGCGTGGTGGAGACGATCACGCGGTGGGCGCGCGAGCAGGAGTACTTCGCGTCGGAGGACGATCTGCAGGCGTTCAGCGACGAGCTGAAGCACCTGCTCGTGTACCAGAAGGGGTCGTTCAACAGCCCGGTCTGGTTCAACTGCGGGTTCGAGAAGGCGCCGCAGTGCTCGGCCTGCTTCATCAACTCGGTGCAGGACACGATGGACTCGATCCTGCGGCTGGCGCGCACCGAGGGCATGCTCTTCAAGTTCGGCTCGGGCACGGGCACGAACCTGTCGCCGATCCGGTCGTCGAAGGAGATCCTGGCGGGCGGCGGCACGGCGTCGGGGCCCGTGTCGTTCATGAAGGGCTTCGACGCGTTCGCGGGCGTCATCAAGTCGGGCGGCAAGACGCGGCGCGCCGCGAAGATGGTCATCCTCAACGCCAATCACCCCGACATCGTCGAGTTCATCAACTGCAAGGTCGAGGAGGAGAAGAAGGCGTGGGCGCTCATCGACGCCGGCTATGACGGCTCGTTCACCGGGCCGGCGTACTCGTCGGTGTTCTTCCAGAACTCGAACAACTCGGTGCGCGTGACCGACGAGTTCATGCGCGCGGTGCTCGACGACGGCGAGTGGCGGACGCAGGCGGTGACGACGGGCGAGGTGGTCGACCGCTACAAGGCGCGCGACCTCATGCGGCAGATCGCGGACGCCACGTGGATCTGCGGCGATCCCGGCATGCAGTTCGACACGACCGTCAACGACTGGCACACCTGCTCGAACACGGCGCGCATCAACGCGAGCACCCCGTGCTCGGAGTACATGTTCCTCGACGACTCGGCGTGCAACCTGGCGTCGCTGAACCTGATGAAGTTCCTGCGGCCGGCCGGGGAGGGGGCGTCGCGCGATCTCGCCGGCGAGTTCGATGCGCCGGCCTTCGCGCGGGCGTGCGAGGTGTTCATCACGGCGCAGGAGATCCTGGTCGACAACGCGAGCTACCCGACGGCGGCGATCGAGCGCAACAGCCACGATTACCGGCCGCTCGGCCTCGGGTATGCGAACCTCGGCGCGCTGCTGATGTCGCGCGGCCTGCCCTACGACAGCGATGCGGGCCGCGACTACGCCGCCGCCATCACGGCGATCATGCACGGCGCGGCGTACGCGCAGTCGGCGCGCGTGGCGCGCGATCACGGCGGGCCGTTCCCCGGCTACGCGAAGAACCGCGAGCCGATGCTGCGCGTCATGCGGAAGCACCGGGCCGCGCTCAAGGACATCGACCGGCTCAACGTGCCGAAGGATCTCTTCGAGTACGCCAAGCAGGTCTGGGACGAGTGCGTCGAGCTCGGCGACGAGCACGGCTACCGCAACGCGCAGGCCACCGTGCTGGCGCCGACCGGCACCATCGGCTTCATGATGGACTGCGACACGACCGGCGTGGAGCCCGACATCGCGCTCGTCAAGTACAAGAAGCTCGTCGGCGGCGGGCTGATGAAGATCGTCAACAACACCGTCCCGATGGCCCTCGCGAAGCTCGGCTACACGCCGGCCGAGATCAAGGAGATCGTCGACTACATCGACGAGAACGAGACGATCGAGGGCGCGCCGCACCTCGAGGACCGGGACCTGGCGGTGTTCGACTGCGCGTTCAAGCCGGCGCGCGGCGTCCGCTCGATCCACTACATGGGCCACATCAAGATGATGGGCGCCGTGCAGCCGTTCATCTCGGGCGCGATCTCGAAGACGGTCAACGTGCCGAAGGCCGCGACCGTGGGCGAGATCGAGCAGGCCTACATCGACGCCTGGCGGATCGGCGCCAAGGCCGTGTCGATCTACCGCGACGGCAGCAAGCGCACGCAGCCGCTCAACACGTCGAAGGACAAGGAGAAGGCGTTGGCCGTCGAGGCCGCCGGGCCGCGGCGCCGCAAGCTGCCCGACGAGCGGCGCTCGATCACGCACAAGTTCGACATCGCGGGCCACGAGGGCTACATCACGGTGGGCCTCTACGAGGACGGCCAGCCGGGCGAGCTGTTCCTGACGATGGCGAAGGAGGGGTCGACGATCTCGGGCTTCGCGGACGCGTTCGCGCAGGCCATCAGCTACGCGCTGCAGTACGGCGTGCCGCTGCAGGATCTGGTGGACAAGTTCAGCCACGTGCGGTTCGAGCCGGCCGGCATGACGAAGAACCCGGACATCCGGTTCGCGAAGTCGATCGTCGACTACATCTTCCGGTGGCTCGCGGCGAAGTTCCTGTCGCCCGAGGCGCAGTACCGCGCGGGCGTGAACAACCGCGACGAGGTCACGACGCCCGAACAGCTCGTGCTCGACGTCGCGGCGGCGGCCTCCGCCCCGAAGAGCGGCGCGCCAGCCGGCCTCGCCGACGCGGCGTCAGCCGCGAAGACGGCCTCGAAGTTCGCGGCGATCCAGAACCAGGAGGACGCACCGCCGTGCTCCACGTGCGGGTCGATCATGGTGCGGTCGGGCGCCTGCTACAAGTGCCCGAACTGCGGCACGACGAGCGGCTGCGCGTAAACGCTGAGCACCTGTAGCCCGGCGGCCTTCGGGCCGCCGGGCCTCGCTTCCAGAGGCGCGGCGGGGAAATCAGGGCCCGGCCTCGCGCTCCTTCCGCTCCGGCTTCGGACTGCCGCCCTCGCGGTGCTCGCATCCGGCCGGGTCCTACATCGCCGCCGGGAAGCTGTGGTGGTCCCGTCCGTCCTCTACCTTCTCGGCTTTCACGGCTCGGCGGCCGCCGATGGCAAGGTGCACTCGCTGTCGGTCAGGGTCAATCGGCGTGACGTCACGGTGTCGACCAGGCGAAGCTACGTGCGGTCGAAGAAGGGCGCACGCCTGGAGTAGCGGCAAGGATTCCTTGTTCTTCTCGAGCCCGACGAGCCGTGGGGGTATGCGAGGTCGATCTCGCTGAGCGTGCGTTTCAAGACTCCCGCGGCGGGGGTAGCGCCGGACGGGGCGCCCTGCGTGGCGCGCAGGCGACGCCCGTGATCACGCGCGTCGTGCCGCGCACCACGTGGGGCTGTCCGGCGACAGGACCCGCGCTCGCCGAGTCTTGAAACACGCTCCGAAGGATCAGCCGACGATCTCGAGCAGACCTTCGTCAGCCAGCCGTTGTTCTGCGTCCGGATCGAGCTTCGCGCACTCCTCGGCCAGTCGCGTTCGTACCAGACGCGCCAGCTTCTCCGCCAGCGCGGTTTCGATCGCCTGGCTTCGATTCCGGAAGCGCTGCCGGGCGACGAGACCGTCTACGCGGTCGAGCAGATCGGCATCGAGCGTCAGGTCGACTCGTAATGCTTCGCGTTGTTCGTGATGAGAGTCAGGCCGTGGTGGATGGCGCAGGCCGCGATCCATCGGTCATTGACACCCATAGTCCGGTCGCTGCGAGTAGCCGTCTTTTCCAAGACGAGTCGCCCATAGGCGCGGCAGATGTCAATGTTGTACGGGACTATGACCACTGTCTGAAGCTTGGCCTGCACGGCCTCGAACCGCTCTGGATTCGCGCCAGCTTCGTAGAGACCGGAGAACAACTCTCCGACCGTGATGAACGACACCGCGGCTCGTTTGTTGTGGACGTGTTTGCGATATCGGTCGGCGTTGTCGCCCTTCCCTTTGAGCAGATAGGAAAAGACGTCCGTGTCGAGGAGCACTGACTCGTCCGGCATCGGCCATCCTAGTGGCGTTGACGATAGATACCCTCGACCATCGCGTCAACATCGAAGTCATCTGGAAGGGCACCAGCCAACACGCTGGCGTCACGTAGCGGCTCGATGCCCTGTTGCTGCGCCAATTGCTCGAACGTTGGGTGTGCGAAGAAGCTACCAGCGTCCATCGTCAACGGATCAATCGGATGGACATCCACGATGTCTAGGGTCTCAATTCGTTTTGAGTAGGCGTTGATCGTCGCGTTCCCCTCTAGCCTGACAGGGCGACGGAGATTGTCCTGCACCTTCTTCGCCAATTCCGGCGCGAACGTGCAGATGATAGCCGGTTCGAGCGCGAGCCGTAGTCGGCAGCGGTAATCGTCGGTCTTGAAGTCAGCCATCTCTAGGACGCCGTCCTTGCTGACGTGCGCGGCCCGTGGTGGCTCGAGCCGAGCCTCGATGCGATCCCGAACGTCTTTCGTGAGCAGCGCGCGTTGCTTGGGCCGTGACGTCGATCGCGAGCGACGACGCATCGCCGGAACCCACTCGACTGATGTCACCTTGCCGTTCAGGACATGGCCGAGGTTCCGGATGCTATCGAGCACCCCTGCGTCGGTGTCTCCGATTCGCCCGGCTGCAGCATTCTCGATGGCCTCGCCAACCTTCGAGATGGCATCGCGGCTGATGCTCATCACGTCCGGTAGTTGACGTTGCGGCTGCGCCAAATCGAAGCCCAACACCGTAGACCCCTTGCCGAGTGACACGAGTTCGAGTTCACACTCGACTTTCACCTTGCCGGTCGGCGGCCCTGGCCGAAGTGTCTGTGTCTCGCCCTCAATCGCTGCCGCCTGACGGTTGATGGCGGTCTGTGCGTGCTTTGCGATGTCGATCAATTCAGATACGCCGATCCGCCCAGGCCGTGGGCCGTGGATGCGGAGCGTGAGTACCTTCGTGGGACGCTTCACGTTCACCTTGTGTCTCCGTCGCCGTCGTTCCCCGGCGCGAGCGTTCGCCATACGCGGCCTCCCACCCCTCGTGGGGTAGGCCGTGCCCAACGGCTTATCGTTCGCGACCCTGAAAGTGCGTAGTCCTCGCCCCTGCTTCGGTATCACTGACGGCCTGCTTCCCGATCGGTGCGCTGCCAACGCACAGAGTCGGGGCCTTGCTCTGGACCGGCAATCCTAACCGCTTCGCACGTCCACCACCAGTCTCATCATGACTGGCCGGTATGACGGGGCGCGACAGGCGGTCCGCTGATGGCCGATGCAACACGCGCGGGGTTCGACTCCCTGGCACTTCACCTAACCCTTTGATGTAGCCGCCCTTCTTGACGGTCTCCTAGCCTTCCGGGCTGGCTTCTGCTTCCTGGTGGCCGGATGGCCCGGCGGAGGCGGAGGCGTGCGCAGAAGGGCCCTGACGGCCGTCTCGAAGGACGCGCCGATCTCGGCACGAGGCGCGTGATCACGGGCGTCGCCTGCGCGCCACGCAGGGCGGCCCCGTCCGGCGCCACCCCCGCCGCGGGAGTTTCGAAACGCACTCTGAGCCGTGCTCATTACGTGATGACGGCATCGTGCCGCCATCGAGCGGCTCGCTCGTCACACGCGTGCCTGCCGCCGAACGACCCCACGTGGCCATTTCCGGTCGCGGCACTCGCGACGCCGTGGCGTGGTGCGCTCCGTCCGCGCACGCGTCGTGCCTTGCCAGCGCCTCGTCAATCGACAATCAACGAAGCCGCAGTCCGCGAGGGCGACACGCGAGCTCCGGAAATGCCTTCAGCACGGTCTTGTCGAACGTGACGAGTGGGCTGGCAGTGCGGGCGGCGAGCTCGACGAAGAGCGTGTCGTACACGGTCACCCCAGAGTCAATCGATCGCAGCAGAGCGCCTTGGAGGAGGGTGGCCGTGGCCACCGACTCGATGCCGAGCCGACGTGCGAGCCCAAGGCGCGCCGGGGCGTCGCCCGGGGCCAGGACCCCAGCGCGTGTCGCCATCCACAGGACGTTCGTGAGCTCGGCCTCCCAATGCGCGGGCGCGAGCGGCGTCGCCACGTGCTCGAAACACAGGCGGGCCTCGTCGACGAAGGCCTCCGTGCCGAGAAGCAGATAGGCAATGACGTTGGTGTCGATGACGGCCTTCACGGCCGGCCGACGGCCATCCACCTATCGACCTCCGCCGCCGTTGGCCGTTGCGTCTGCGCCTGCCAGCCTGCCTCGATCTGGTCGAGCACCGCGCGGCGTTCGACGACGTAGCCTTCGAGGAGCTCACGCACTTCCTGCTCCATGGAACGGTTGTGTCGCTTGGCGAGCGCTTTCAGCGACTGCACGACCTTCAGGGGCACATTGCGAACCGTGATTGTCGGCATGGAGACCTCGCTGCTAGCAGTATGCTAGCACACGGGCCACGATGTTCGAGCGAGAGCAATCCAACGTCCGCGGATGCGTGTCGCGCGGGATCATCAGGTTCGATTGATATGTCGAATCAGACAATAGGCGTTCCGGCCGCCTGAGCCGTGCGGCTGCTCTTCGACGAACAGTTGAAGCGGCACGTCAGCCAGAACGGACAGCACCTCCCGGTTGGGCTGCTCCTGCCTCTGCGCGCGGCCCGAGCCGATCCGGCTGGATCCGCGCATCGCGCTGGTGGCGTTGGTGTCCGATCGGCCGGCTGGGTGCGGCGGCGGCGTTGGCCGTCGGGCGGCTCGAGGTTGAGCTCGTCCGCGCCGGCTTCGAGCCGACGCGAGCCGCGGCCCTCGATGTGGGGCCGATCCACGGCATCGTGCCGCCACCAACCGGCGTTCACTCCCCGATGACGCGCGCGTCGCCGCCGCGTTGGCACGGTTCCGGTTGCCCGCCGCGTGGTTCAGCGGCAGATCCGCACGGTTCACGACGAAAGATCCACGGGTTGAAGGCGCGCACGCCGCCGTCAGCCGCCAGCGCAGGGCGGTGAGCACCGAACGATCGACGGTGAGCGGCGAGCGATCCGCGGTGAGCTGCCGCCGCGGACGCGATTTCAGAGTAATTCAGGGAAACCTTCAGGACTTCCGGCGCGAGCGGCGCGACCATGGCGCCCAAGGAGGCAACACCATGACTCGCAACGTGAAGCAACGATACGAGATGTTCCTGAAGGTCCGGGATTTCGGCGTGATGCACCGCGCGTGGTTCCCGGACGCATCGCCGGCCGGCAAGGCGTTCGCGGCGCTGACCGCCGCGGTGGGCGAGGTCGATGCCATCACCACCGGCACGGCCATCGCCGAGGCGGCAGACAAGAAGACGAGGGCGGAGCTGCGCGACGCCATCGTCAGCCGCCTGAAGACCATCGCGCGGACCGCGCGCCTGGCGAAGAAGACGTCGCCCGACGCGGACCTGGCGTTCGCCCTGCCGGTGCGCCAGGCCGACGACGCCCTCGTGGCGGCGGCGCGGCAGTTCGTCAAGAAGGCGGAACAGGTGCAGGAGCTGCTCCAGCACCTGGGCGTGGCCGTGAACGTCTTCACCGAGCTGCCGGTGCTGATCGATCGTCTCCAGCGGGCGATCGACGGCCGGCGCAAGGACAAAGACGGCCGCGCCACGGCGCAGGAGGGGATCAGGAACGCCATGACGCACGCCCTCGACGCCGTCCGCACGCTCGACGTCCTCGTCGTCAACGTCCTGGAGCACGATCCCGTGCGGCTGGCGGCGTGGAAGCGCAGCCGCCGGGTCACCCCGAAGACCAGAAGCCAGGGCGACCCGGTGGCGACGGACACGACAGCAGCGCCGCCAGCGCCGCCCACGCCGCCCAAGAACGACGCGCCGCCCGTGCCGCCCGTGCCGCCCGCGCCGCCCAAGAACGACGCGACGCTGCCGAAGGCGTCGTGACCGCCTCACCACACGCCGGCGGGTCCTGCCATCGGGGCAGGGCCCGCCGGTGACGTATCCGGCTTCGATGCCGCGCGCGGAGGCGGCCGTGTCTGGGCGGCGTAAATATGTGCTATCTTTACACCATGGGTTCCCGGCTGGTGAACGTCCGTCTGGATCAGGGCCGGCTGCGCAAGGCCGCCCGGCTCCGCACCCGCGGCATCGCGTTGTCGGACCTCGTTCGTGACGCGATCGACCTTCGGTACGAGGAGCTGACCGGCCCGCCGGTGGCCGACGACGTGCGTGGCAGGTTGGCGCGGCTCCTCGCACGTCATCCGGATCCGCCCGGGCTGCCGGCGAGGGAGTACGACGTGCACGACCGGCGGCAGGCTCGCGAGGCCATCGCGCGCACCCTCGATCGGGGGCGCGGCAAGCGCCGCGGATGACCCTCATCGACACGACGCCGCTCGTCGCGCTCTGCGATCCGCGCGACTCCTGGCATGCACGCGCGACAACCCACCTCGAACGGCTGAGCCGGGGCGGGCTCTGCACCTCCGAGGCCGTGCTCGTCGAGGCCTCTTTTCACCTCGCGCACCCGGCCCAGCGCCGGCGGCTGCAGGCCTTCCTCGCGGAGTTCGGCGTGGTTTCCGTCGAGACGCTCAGCGACGAGATCACGTGGGCGGAGGTGCTGGACTGGCTCGCGAAGTACGGCGACCACGAGCCCGACTGGGCCGACGCCGCGATCGCCGTCCTCTCGGAGCACCACGCCGGCATCGCGGTGTGGACCTACGATCGGGAATTCCGCACGATCTGGAGGCGGCCCAACGGCACCGCCATTCCGATGGCGGTGAAGTAGCACGCGCCGGGTGCCGTAGAATGCCGCCGTGCCGGCTGCCGGCGGGTTCGGGTTCGGTCCGTTCCTGCTCGACCCACGCGCGAAGCGCCTGACGCGCGACGGCGCGGACGTGCCGATCGCGCCGCGGCCGTTCATCCTGCTCCACGCCCTCGTCAGCCGCGCCGGCGAGACGCTCGGCAAGGATCCGCTCATCCAAGCGGCCTGGCCGGACGTGATCGTCGGCGACAACAACCTCGAGCAGGCCATCTCGCAGCTCCGGCGCCTGCTCGACGCGACCCAGCCGCACCGCTACATCGAGACCGTCCCGCGCCGCGGGTACCGGTTCGTCGCGCCGGTCACGCGCGTGACCACGCGCGCGTCCGATGCCGTGCTCCGGGAGCTCGTCGCGCCGTGGCGGGCTCTCGTCGAAGGCCGCGCCGCCATCGAATCGCTCGACCGCCACAAGCTGCCGTCCGCCCGCTCGGCGCTCGAACGGGCGCTGGCGTCGCACCCCGACGATGCGACGCTGCGCGTGGCGCTGGCGAACGTCTGCGTGCTCCAGTTCGAGACCACGCGTGCGGAGGCCTCGCCCGATCGGGACGCGCTCGGGCACGCGGCCGGCCACGCGCGCGAGGCGTGCCGTCTCGATCCCGACTACGGCGAAGCCTGGGCCACGCTCGGGTTCGTCCTCGAGCGCACCAGCGAGCGGGCCGAGGCCCTGGTGGCGCTCGAGCGGAGCGTGCGGCTCGAGCCCGACAACTGGCGCCACACGCTGCGGCTCTCGGCCGGCAGTTGGGGCGAGCGCCGGCTCCGCGCGGCGCGGCGCACGCTGGCGCTGATGCCGGGCCTGGCGCTCGCGCACGGCCTCGCGGCCACGGTCTACGTCGCCCGGCACCTCTTCGCGGAGGCCGGCCGCGAGATCGAGGCCGGCCTGGCGGCGGCCTCGATCGCCGGCGCGTCACGCTTCTCGGCGGTGGCGCTCTACTGGCTCGAGGGGCTGCTGTGCCTGGCGCGCGGAGACGACGAGCGGGCCCTGGGGTGGCTGGAGCGGGAGCTCGCGGAGGAGGCGCGCGGGCATCTGTACTCGCGTGAGTGCTGCGCGAACGCGTGGTACGCCGTGGGCGCCGTCCACCTGCGGCAGGGCGACCACCCGCGTGCGCGGTCGGCGTTCGCCGAGGCGGTTGCGCGCGTGCCGGGGCATGCCATGGCGCAGGCCGGGGTGATGCTGATCGAGCGAGGCGAGCGGTACGAGGTGCCGGCCGCCGCGGCGGCCGACGTGGACGTTGCGATGGCGCGTGCGGTGCGGCTCGTGGCCGAGGGCGACTCGCCCGGTGCCGCCCGGCTGGTGGCGTCGGCCCTGGCCGTCGCGCCCGACGGCAACGCCGGCTGGCTGCTGCCGCTGGACCCGCTCCTGGGCGTGTCGCGCGCGCCCGACGCGTGGGCTCCTGCGCTCGCGGCGTTGCGGATGCGGGCCGTGTGAGCGATCGGCGGTGAGCGCCGGCGGCGTCGAAGCCGTCTCACAACAGGGTCTTGTTCCTCAGCTCCACAGGATGGTTTCCAGTACTTGGGCGTGCACGAGGCCGATCCCGCGATGCCAACCTGGAGCGTGGCGTTGCCGTCGGCGTCGGTCTTGGTGCCGTACGTGTTGGTGCCGAAATCGAGGGTGAAACCGAGCCCGGCGAGCGGCCGTCGGGTGAAGAACTCCTCGGCCGTGGTCGTGACGGTGATGGTCTGGGTGACGGGCGTGGGCTCCGTAGCGTGCTTGCCGCGACAGGCCTGCGCAACCACCCCGATGCCTGCAAGGGCCGGATACTTGCCGATCGTTTCAAGAAACTGCCGTCTGCTTGGGGGTAATCAGGTGCTCGAGCTTCATGAGATCGCGCCGTTTCGTCGCCGCCATCTGCGCGTGTCACGGCCTCTGACGCCGTCGATTTCGCCGGCCCGCTCGCCGTCTCGTGGTCGCGCCGATCGCCTCGAGCGGCCCCCACGCTCGCGCGCCAGGCCGGGACGGTCCGCCGCCGAATACGGCAGCGCTGGGCTCGATCTCGACGCGCACGTCCCGCAGCCGCCACGAGTCGGTGGCCGTCGTCGCGCCTTCGAACGCGAACCGGACGTGAACGACGAGGCCGCGGAACGCGGACAGGTCCACCTCCACGTCCTGCCAGGCGTCGCTGACGCCGACGAGCGCCAGCGTCATCCAGGTCTCGCCGTCGAAGCTGACCTGCACGTGCGCCCGGGCGTCGATCGCCGAGAGCTGCGACTGGAACGTGAGCCGCGCGTCGTCGCCCGGCGTAAGTTCGACCGGCCGCGTCCACCGCAGGACGTGCAGCGTGCCGGCCTCCGGCGCCGTGGTCGTCCACGCGTCGCCGTCCTGCGTCCACGTGTCGTCGGGCGAGGCGAGCGGCTCGTCCCCGAGCCGCGCCGCGGCGTCGCC